>JBJOFM010000157.1:0-7228 GCA_046048755.1 Bacteroidota bacterium
AATTAACCGAGTTCACTAAATTATCAACTTCTTTGTTCAAACTGGTTAATTGAATATTTAATTGCATACCCGGCTCAATGACCAAATCATAAATCTGAAGCGAATCTATTTCAGTAGAATCTTTTACATCCGTCAAGTAGGCCATGCGATTCATATTGCCACATGAAGACAATAATAAACCCGCTACCAAAACAATAAAGTAACTAATGCGTTGAATGTAATGAATCATCTACAAGATTTACCTCAAAGTAAAACAATTTCTACAGCTTTTTTGCAATTTTTTGCAAAGCTTCGCCCCCTCGGTTACAAATAAATTTTTGCCGAGTTTAATCTACAATTAGCAAATTTATAGGGAATCGTGCGCTTAACAAGACAATGTTATGTTTAATTAGGCTTATAAAAATGACTTTCGCCCATTATCAGCACTACAATCGTGCGCATAACTATTTTGAAATCCAACCACCAACCCATATGCTCCACGTAATATCGGTCGAAAACCCACCGCTGGGGCCACGTTAAAAATATACTGCCACTTACCGCCGCCAATCCCGTTAATCCCGGTTTTACCAATATCCTCGACCTGCCATTTTCGTCAAATTTCTCCTGCAAATTGGGCAAGCTGGGTCTCGGTCCAACAATAGCCATCTCCCCACGCAAAACATTAATTACTTGTGGAAGTTCATCAATTTTCAATCTCCGTATAATCGCACCAATTCTTGTAACATCGGGATCCCCAGCCACCGTTTGTTTATTAAATAACCTACTCGGTTCATGAGTCATACTCCGAAACTTGTACAACATAAAAATTCTACCATTCATCCCCAATCGCTCCTGCTTGAAAAATACAGGACCCTTGCTATCCAATACAATCAGTATTGCCGTTAATAATAAAATAGGACCTGTAATGAAAAGCACCAATACGGCAACCACATAGGCCAATACAGGTTTTATCGTCTCAGAATAAAAGGTAGTCCGTTTCATTCGTTATCTATTCACAAATTTTCTTATTACCTGCAAATACAAAAAAACTGCCAAGCTCATTCGAAATCGAATAAAAAGGAAAAAAATCATCCAATGCAATCGCAAAGCCCCAATCGGAAAAGATCGTATTACCATCTGGTATTCACCCACCAGCCTCCTTACCTCCCCGTATTTTTCAATCGTGCGCTGTGGGTTTCTTTTACTGCATATAGCTAACGAAATATTCACGAACGAAATTGCTCTTCTTCGATGTAATCTCGTAATATAAAATTCCACATTTTCACCCCAGGAATTCAATAAACGCTCAATCTCTTTATACAACGACTGAAGCCGGATATTTAACGTGTTCCCGTGATTTTTAGTTAAAGAATACTGATTGTCCTTGCGATACTTATACCCCGGCCTAACTAGGATAAAAGCCCCCTGACAACGATGAAGAAATTGAATGTTGAATAAAACATCTTCACTGCCATAAATCTGAGTAGGAGCAAATACCAATTCCCCTTCTTGGATTACCGATCTGCGATACATCTTAGACCAAGCCATGGAAAAATTATCTACCGACATCAAATTTCTTAAATCCTCGTTGGAAGGTCCAATCATCCGAGCAAATAATTTTTCCTTTACCTCTTTTACTCCAAATTGGGTGTCCTCCCAAAACCATGTAGAACCCAAATTGCTATGTGTTTCAAAAACACGTTCGTACCCCCAACCCACCAAATCAATTGAAGGATCAATGGTATTTATCGCTTCCTCTAATATAGCTGGGTCCAACCAATCATCCGAATCCACAAATACCAAAAACTCTCCCTTCGCCACAGCCATCCCCGTATTACGCGCACCTGATAATCCCTGGTTTTCTTGCGAAATCAACGTAACACGCTCATCCTTTGCAGCATACTGCTCCGCAATTGTTTTGGATCCATCGGTAGATCCGTCATCCACCAAAATAATATCCAGTGCACTGTAGGTTTGTCCTATAATACTATCCAAACATTGGGCTAAGTAACGCTCCACATTATATATAGGAACAATAACACTAATGAGCATCAAATACCTCCCTCAACTCTATTAATCTTTGATTTACTTCAAATTTTTTAGCGGTTTCCTCCGCGTTTTTTCCCAAAATACCAACATCAATCTTACCAGCAACAATCTTGTGAATCACTTCCACCAAAGCTGACACATCACCCCTCGGAACCACAATCCCATTGGTTTCTCCATCAATAATCTCATAAACGCCCGAATGAAACTCAGTCGTTATGCAACACAATCCTCGTTGCATAGCTTCCACCAATGCATTCGGAAATCCCTCGCTGTTAGATGGTAAAACAAAAATATCCGCCCTAGAGTAAACCAACGACATGTCTTCAACCCTACCTAAAAACTCGATTCCCGTTGCAGAATCTGGGTAACAATCCATCACTGCATCCATCGCCTTGTCCTCCCCTCTTTTTCCACCTGCCACCAACAAGGTCAACCGGGAATCATTTACCCGTAAAAAGGCCTCCAATACATCGGGAATCCCTTTCAAAACATCATTAAATCTTCCTGCTACTAAAAATACAATCCCTTTTTTTTCTTCTGTAAAGTCGTTTTCCAATTGCAATATCTTATCCGATGATTCAGATTCATCAGAAATCTCACTGATTTCACCCCTAAATTCAACCTGATTTGTATCAACCATTTCAGCTTCAACGGCAAAAATATTAGTCGGTGAAACAGCAGGTTCTTGAATAGCTTCAAACAGATTTGGAAATACTACCACCTTGCTGCTGGGATACCGGTTTTTTTGAAATACCGATGCGTACTTCGTTTGAGCCAACACACCAAATGGCGCTCTCAACATAAACAAGACATCACAAAATCGTTCGTACGCAGCCGACATCCGAAAATGAGGCGAATTTCTCTCAGAAATCCACAATTGTATTTTTCTATTAAACAACAACGCCAAGGCCGTGGTAGCACCATAATACCTGCCAAATACGATTACTTTATTCGCTTTTGACCGGTTAACACTTCTCAACACATGCCATAAAACCTGAAACCATTTAATAATTACATTTTTTCTTTGATTAACAGGCGAAAACACCACCACATCTTCTACCGTAGTAAAAAAATGCTTACCAGAATACAACAAACATAAATCAACATCAAAACCTGCCTTTTGTAAAGCATGCACCATCACCAATCCCGATTTTTGCAACCCACCCATACTCAGTGAAGGCAAAACAAAAAGGATTTTGTCTTTCAATGGTTCAATCTATTAATTAAATTTCTTTGCGCAATCGTGCCACAGGAATTCCTAATTGCTCCCGGTATTTTGCTACCGTTCTACGAGCTATATTGTAACCTTTATCGTTCAATAATGCCATCAAAGCCTCGTCCGTTAATGGTTTCTTTTTGCTCTCCGCCGCTATCGCATCGCCCATGATTTTCTTGATTTCACGATTACTAACCTCATCCCCATCATCGGTGCTTAATCCCTCGCTGAAAAAATGCTTTAATGGGAAAATGCCAAATTCCGTTTCTACATATTTTGAGTTGGCAACCCGAGAAATAGTGCTGATATCCATATCTATTTCCGTAGCAATGTCTTTCAAAATCATAGGACGCAAGTGGGTATCATCGCCCTCAATAAAAAATTCCCGCTGCCTGCGAACAATCGCCTCCATGGTCCGTAACAACGTATTTTGCCGCTGTTTTATACTGTCTATAAACCACCGCGCACCATCCAGTTTCTGCTTAATGTATTGAACCGCATCCTTTAACTGCTTATCCTTACCCGCGCTGCTCTCATAAGCCCGCAACGTTTCCGAATACGCAGAGCTTATCCGTAACTCGGGAGCATTTCTACCATTCAATCGAACCTGCAAAACACCATCCTCGTTGGTAACACTAAAGTCTGGCACTATATACTGCGTCTTCGCACTTACACTCCCCGTATCGCCTGGCTTCGGATTTAACTTAATAATCTCCGCCATCCCCGCCTTCAACTGCTCATCCGTGATGCGTAAACTCCTGCAAATTTTATCGTAGTGCTTTTTTGTAAATGCCTCAAATTGATCGTTTAATATCTTTTCGGCCACATCAATCGCAGGATTATCTCCGTAATCCTTCTTATACAATTGCAACAATAAACATTCCTGCAAATCCCTCGCTGCTATCCCAGGAGGATCAAAATTCTGAATCTTTATTAATATTCGCTCCAACTGCGCTTCCGTGGTTATCAAATTCTCGTTGAACGCCAAATCATTCACAATCGCCCGCAATTCCCTCCGTAAATACCCATCGTCTTCCAAACTCCCAATCAAATGCAAGGCCAATAACAACTCTTTTTCATCGGCAAACGTGGCATTCGCCTGTTCAATCAAATACTCAAAAAACGTGTTTTGGGCCGCAATCGGCATTTCCTTTTGCTCCTCCGCTTGATAGTCCTCTCCCATCCGGAAACTTCCATACTCGTCCTCACCGCCCGCACGAAGCAACTCCTCTACATTGATATCTTGCTGATATTCAGACCAATCTGCGTCATCCGCACTGTCCCCATAATCGTTATCAGACGAAGATTCCGACGTAGAACCTTCATACTTATAATCCATCGGATCGTCTTGTTTATCATCTCCTTCCAAAGCCGGATTGTCTAACAATTCCTGACTCACCTTCTCCTCGAAATCCAGCGTGTTCATCTGCAACAGCTTAATAAACTGAATCTGTTGCGGACTCAGTTTCTGCATCATCTTTTGCGATAATTCCTGCCGTAATGCCATATCCCAACAAAACTAATTAAAAAATCCACCCCCTTGTCAAAAATTATGCCATGCAAATGGTATCGTCTACTTTTTAAGTACGATTGCCGATTGTTTAAACATCTTTGCCGCCGTATCTGTTATCTTTGCAACGCAAAATTTAACAGTTATGAGTAGTCTAGACCTTACCAAACAAACCACACCCATCGAACACCTTCAACAATTTGTGGGTCAATCCGTATGCTTGCGCGGTTGGGTCGCCAATAAACGCGAAGGCAAAGGAATCGCATTCATCATCCTTAGAGACGGAACCGGCTATTGCCAATGCGTAGTTTCTGCCGAAAATGTATCCGAAGAAATTCTTCAAACCGCTCAAAGCACGTCCCTAGAAAGTTCCGTGGAAATTACCGGTTTGGTTTTGGCCGATGAAAAGCAAATAGGTGGCGTGGAAATTCAAGTGTCAGACCTCATCCTTGTTGGAAACTCCGAAAACTATCCCATCGCAAAAAAAGAACATGGCGTTGAGTTCCTAATGGATCAACGACACCTATGGCTGCGCTCCACCCGCCAATGGGCCATTATGCGTATCCGAAATACCATCATCTTTGCTATACACGAATATTTTCAAAAAGAAGGATTCGTGCAAATGGACGCCCCACTCTTTACAAACAATGCCTGCGAAGGGACTTCTACTTTGTTTGAAACCGACTTCTACGGAGAACCTGCATACCTTTCTCAAAGTGGTCAATTATACGGTGAAGCTATGGCAATGGCCATGGGTAAGATTTATACCTTCGGTCCTACATTCCGAGCCGAAAAATCCAAAACCCGCAGACACCTTTCCGAATTCTGGATGATCGAACCCGAAATGGCCTTCTTCGATATCTTCAAAAACATGGATTGCATCGAAGGCTTTTTGCAGTTTGTTATCCAAAAAGTACTTACCAATTGCAAACACGAACTTGAAACCATCGGTCGTGATACCACTGTCCTTGAATCTTCCCTGAAATCCTTCCCACGAATGACCTACGATCAAGCGGTTCGTATCATCAAAGGAGAAGAAAATGTAAATGGGGTGAACTCCATTACCTCCTTGGAAGAGGAACTTAAACAAACCGAAGAAAAATTGAGTGTTATAAACGCCGAAATTCAAGACCGAGAAGCGAAAATTGCTACCCCAGGTTTGAAAAAAGGCGAAATCAACTTCCACCAAACAAAAATTATTCAACTTAAACAAGATAAAGCCGATATCGAAGAAGAATTGCGAAACATTCCCCAATGGATTGCCAGCGCAAGAAACTTTGAATATGGCAACGACTTTGGTGGTTCCGATGAAACTGTACTGACCCGTTTGTTTGATAGCCCAGTTATGGTATACGATTGGCCCCATGAAGTTAAAGCATTTTACCTGAAACGCAACCCAGACGATGCTCGTTTTGCTCGAGGTGTGGATGTATTAGCTCCGGAAGGATATGGCGAAATCGTAGGCGGCGGTGAACGTGAAACCGACGTTAACCTACTTACCGAAAAAATTCATGAACACCAACTTCCTATGGAAGCGTTTGAATGGTATCTGGACTTGCGTAGATTTGGCTCCGTTCCCCACGCTGGTTTTGGTCTAGGACTAGAACGATTAGTAACCTGGATCTGTAAACTAAAACACGTTCGCGAATCCATTCCCTTCCCAAGAATGTACGGCAGACTTACGCCATAAACCCATTCAAAACCTACTACACGAAATTATTCGTTTTCCTTTCGTCTTTTCATTAAGAACCCTCGATTACTGATAATAGTATTTCCAACACCATTGGAATTGAACATTTCTTTCGTTTCTATATAGTAAGCAGTTGTTGGTTGTTTTACATTAAAACAACACCAGAAACACGCTTAATTAATAATTTCTTAACATAAGTTTCATGTTCTAGAAACATCACCTAGAACATTGTTAAGGAATCTTTGCGCTATTAATAATTGCGTAACATTAAACTAATCTGTGAAACACACTATTTTTACATTCGCTTCATTTTTGTGCTTGTCGATCCAAACACTTTCAGCTACCAGCAACAAGGATTTTACCTTGCCTAATTACCCAGCATCCCATAAAAACACAGCAGCCGATATCGATTCCTCGATAATATCAGAACAAATATCTAAGCCCTTATATCCAAGCATCGACAACTCCTTGCTATCATCGGCAAACAGTTTACAATTAAGTTTCGCAGCAAATGAGCCCAAGCCTGCAGACATAAAAACTCCACCTGCAAAAAAAGCTTGGTACGAAAACATTCAATTTCGTGGATATACACAGGTACGCTACAATCGACTGTTAGAAACGAATCCATTGCTAAAATGCGATCAGTGCGATAAATCCATTGGAGAAGATGGTGGTTTCTTCATTCGTCGACTTCGTCTAATCTGGTTCGGACAAATTCATCCACGTGTGTACATGTACATCCAGCCCGATTTCGCTTCATCCTTATCTTCCTCCCTCGCCGGTA
>JBJOFM010000158.1:0-2731 GCA_046048755.1 Bacteroidota bacterium
AATTTAGCACGAACGGAACTCGTGGCCTGTTGAAATTTCCCCATATTGATATTGGATAAAGAAACTAACATAATAAAGAAACCCAATAACGTAGTAATGGTATCGGCATAGGTCATCAACCAGCCTTCATCTTCACCTTCCTCGTGACTTTCAGATTCATGTCGATTCTTTCTCATCTCCAGTATTATCCGTTAAATCACCCTCGGTTTCCTCTTCTGCTGCTATCGCTACTTCTTCTTCGGTTTCATCCGGAATATCCGGATTATTGATATACCTAAGGTTTAAGTTACTCAGTAATTTATCTTTAATATACAAGGCCGATTTCTCAGCAATAATCATTGAAGCACACTCCAAAATCATTTCATCGCGTTTTCGTTGAATTTCTGATAAAAACACCACCTTTTTACCCAAAGGGAAAAATATCAAATGCGCCGATGAAACTCCGTATAATGTAGCCAATAAACCCAAGGCTAAACCCGGACCGATGGCCGATGGGTTGTCCAAGGAACTGAGCATATAAACCAGTCCAAACAGGGTACCAAACATACCAAAAGCGGGCCCCGAACTCCCCATATTTTTCAACAAATCGGCCAATTTTTTACTTTCTGATGCTCTATATCGAATTTGAGTTTCTACAATATCGTTCAAATCACCCACCGAGTAATTCGTACTCATCAACGTAAAAATGTATTTCACAAAATCGTCTTTACTCTCTTGCTGAATTTTATTGATAAAATCTACCCGATTCCTTCGATATTCATCCACCCAAATCATCATGGTATTTATATCCTTCAATAAACTTTTTTCGGTAATCTTAGATTGAGAAGCTACCTTCCCAAACATCTTTACTACCTCTTTCACCGTCCCGGGAGAACTTATTATGAATGCATTGGCAAACAATCCGCCAAAAATGATAAAGATGGCAGGAAAATCTAAATACTTAGAGACATTAAGAAATTCAATATAATGGGTAAACTTGAAGACTCCAATAACATCCAGAATACCTAACGATAGTATGCTTAAACAACAGATAATAAATAGAAAACTGATCGGAGAAAATTTCATCGTATCGAAAGGTTAACGGTCTTTATTAATGATGGTAGGCATTACAAATTCAGGATCCAATTCTTTGGCCTTTTGCCAATTTTCTTGAGCACTATCAATACTACCCAACATAAACAGAACACTACCTTTCAGCGCATAGGCTTCGGAGGTGGGGAGTATCGCAAGTGACGCATCGATGGCATCCAAACTGCCATCGTAATTCTTGGCATAATAGAGTTGTTGCGCATCTTCGTACATTTTAAGTACTTTCTCCAAATCCTTCTCCAAATTTTTAGCAGGCGGTGTTGAAGTTGGGTCTCCGGGTTTAACCGGGGGACGTGTATTATTAAATGCTACTTGCGGAGCGTTTTTCAATGATCCTTGATTATCCAAAAACAACTCAAATTCTTTTTCAAAATACAAACGCAAGTCAACATCCGAAT
The DNA here is from genome assembly GCA_046048755.1 of Bacteroidota bacterium. Classification (GTDB taxonomy): domain Bacteria; phylum Bacteroidota; class Bacteroidia; order NS11-12g; family UBA955; genus JAGKXC01. The sequence continues at coordinate 1,488 of JBJOFM010000158.1, forward strand.
TACCCGCCTTGTAAGTAATATCCAAAACATCTCTCGCAGTGGTATCCACTAAAAAAACCGTTCTCGATTTCTGCAAATCGGCACGCTTTTCCGCCAACGATTCGGGGGTATTGCACGAAGAGAAAATCAAAGCAACTAAGGCAAAAAACATCCCAAACAGCAGAGGAAAAGTCATTCGTTCCACCCAAGTAGTACTCAATAATTTTGTCCTGTTTGCAGCAATTTTCATCGGTCCTTCGCTTTAAAACATCAGTGAGACATTAATACCGTAGGTAACATTATCAAATAACAAATCGTATTTTTCATTATTGGATATACTATTGTATCCTTTCAAGAACTGTTCGAAACGGAAATCTACGGCGATATTTTCGGTAAGATTGATGCCGATTTTTTGATGAAACCCAACCAAGCCTTGCTCCCGATGGTACATGTAATTCACCCCAAACTGTACAAATCCCCAGTAATTCGGCAGAATTGTTGGCTTTCGCTTGAAATAGGTTTGATACATCATCCCAATATTTGGCATCATACTCATCCCCATTCGCCCCAAGTTTGTATCGCTATAATTTATCGGCGTTTTATCTACAATCCTCCCTCCCAACGAAACCCCAAATGCATTACTTCGCTCAGCATCTAATAATTGCATTATGGAAAAATTCATTAGTACTGGTGTAGTGGCTCTGCTACTCTCCAATAATTTACCAGTGGATTTATCACGCAATTCATCCAATCGCTGACTTGCAACTCCTGCACTTAAACTAACAATAACCGGCTGTACCACAATTTCTTGACTCATGTCGAGATTTTTCAGCCACACAATGGTCCGATTGCCCGGATTCATCAAACTCATGGTTACACGCGGACCATTCACCGAATCCAATGAAATATGACAGCTAAACAACGCCTGAACCTGATACATCTCACAAACCGCAGACAAAGCTTTTGGATTGGCTTTTAGTCGGGTTAAAGACGATCGGTTATCTACGTGAATATTACTATCGGTTGAATTAATGCGCAGCGTAATCTTATCATCAAACTCAGGAACCGATACGATCTGCATTCCCAACGCGATAAATCGTTCCATAAATTTATTTCGCCATTCCTCTTTACTCATGTAAGTAGAAGGCAAATCGCTTCTCAATTCGAAGATGGCGATTCTACGAAACCCCGTAGGTACATCCATCATACTTTTAGGAACTTGAGAGGCGAGAAAACTCAACTGACTTTCAACCCGTGCATTGCGC
>JBJOFM010000159.1:0-2729 GCA_046048755.1 Bacteroidota bacterium
TGGATTTGCGTGAGGGGATGGATATTCAATTTAGCATGACGTCTATGAAATTCTTTAACAATACAGGTTCTGTGTTGTTGGAGAAGGTGGGATCTGATGGTATTGTGTATAGTTTGGATAAGTTGTTGTTTTCAGAGAACAATTTGCCAGGCTCAGACGCTACAATGGGGGTTTTGCATTTGGATGTGGCAAGAACGGTAACTGCGGGTCAATTGAAAATTGGAGAATTGGCGTTCAACCGAAATTTGTCTGGTTCTAATGCTGTTGGCCTGTCTTTGAGCGGAGGAGATGGCGCTGGTTTAGAGAAATTGTCGGCTGCTGCGGTTTATGGTGAGCAAGTGAATGCATTAATTTACGACAATCGCGTGAACAGTCGTGTTCCTTCGATGGAAATCGCTGTCCTTGGTGGTTTGAATGCTTATTCAGACGAAAAAGATTTTGTGGTTGCAGCTACACATACATTTGGGAAAGTGAAGATGAATGTGGTGGGTGATCCTAGGGTGGTGAAGATGGAAGATTCTTTGGGTCGTCCGGTTTTTAATAACGCCAACCGTGTAGGTGATACATTGGTTTTGTCTTATTTGGAAGGTAATCCCACAGTGATTACATTGGCCAACGGGCAAAAATTCATGGTGCCCAAGTTGACAGCAGCGCAGCTCCCTCCTCCTATTTATCGTAAGGTGGATACTACATTAATTAGTAGAATTGCTATCGATTCAAGCGCATTGAAAAAATTAATGGGTGGTGGACCACTTTCGTGGGAATATGGTGCAATGTTTGGGGCGGCCACATACAGAGGTGACTACAGACATAAGTTCTCACCTTTGCCATCTACAATGGAATTTAGTGGGTCTGGATTTGTACAGTACAATGCCCGAAAAAATACATCGTTTAGGTTGTCATTGTTTAGGTCAAATATTTCAATGCATTACAGAAATGCCCCCGCCGTTTTTTCGGGAATGGCTCCTATTTTCATGAATGGTTCTCAGGGGTATCTGGCTGAAACTATGGGTTGGCGTTACGCATTCGTAACAAAAATGGGTGGTGTGGATCTTGATATGTTAATGATGTTGGGCGATGGAAGGAATTATTCTTTGAAGAGTTACGAAAAAGGGAAGTGGATTCCTCAATTGGGATTGGGCGTTGGATTGCTGACATTTACACCATTCAGAGAATACAATGTCAATGTTTACGATGACCAAAATGTTGTTGTGGGTAGTGAATACAAGATGATGAATCTCAGGAGCGTTGGAACTGAGGGTCAAAATTTTCTAAGTGGCGAAAAGAAATATAGTTCTTTGGCTGCTAGCGCCAATGTGTCATTTCAATTAACTTACTTGATGCAGAAATGGGCATTTCATGCAGAAATTAAAAGCGTATTCACATCAACGGATTATTTGGATGATTTTGGATCAGGTGTTTGGTACGGTGGTGATGTTGATAAATGGTATGAGTCTTCTCCAGAAGCAATCGATCCTAATACAGGGTTAAAACCATATTCGTCAACCATGCGTTCTTATTACACTGATTATGTGAACCGTGGATACACAACTACACAGCAAAGAACCAAAAGCTTGATGCCAGACGGATATTTTCAGTTTCATTTAGGAATGTCTTATTTCCTAAATAACGCAACTTCACAAAAACTTTCTCAATCTGTTTCTAAGTTTATACCTCAAGAACGAAAAGTGAAGAAAGTTAAAATGATGAATTTGGAAGTCCCCAAATATGCTGACGGTGATTGGAGTAAGAATCTGAATATATCTTTTGTTGGTGGGGGTTCGATTTTCATTGGAGATTACAAACATAAATTCTTTCCTTTGCCCTCAACTGTTGAACTTTCGATGGGTTTGACGGCGGAATACAATAAAACCCGAAATACAAGCTATCGTTTTGGATTTTATCAATCCACCGTTTCAATGGCTTACAGTAATTCTATCGCTCTTTTCTCAAGTTTGAAGTACCCCAAAATTGAAAATAATTCTGGCCAACCAATACTTGTTAATTTGCCCAACAATTGGGGATTTGTTAACCAGATGAAAATTGTTGATTTTGATTACATCTATTTATTGAACAAGCAAAACACGCTGGCAATTGGAAGGAATCACCAATGGAACAACAAATTTTCTGTTGGTGGTGGATTCTTACTACACAGCCCCAAGAGAGTTGAGTACTGGGGTAGTAGTAAATTGATTGACTTGCGTGAACTCAAGACGAATGATAAGAAGTATGGATCGTTGGCTATGTTGTTTAGCGTTGGATATCATTTGGAGTATATGCGTAAGCGTTGGACTTTAGGCGGTGAGATTAAATATGCAATGACTACTACTGATAATTTGGATGATTATAACAGCGGAAGTAAATATTTTGGTGGTGATGTGGACCAATGGTATATGAATTCACCCGAGTTGGCGGATGCGAATGGTGTTAAACCGCTTTCTGCTAGTATGCGTGATTGGCACAACGGTTTAATCTCAAAGGGATTAGCACCGGATGCGGAGAAATCTGGATTTTTACCAGATGGATACATGCAATTTCATTTGAAATTGAGTTATAGAATTTTTAAAGATCCAATGAATAGAAAATAGAACAAAAAAGCCCGGCAACACCGGGCTTTTTTGTTCTATTTTTAGAAACCGAATCCTTTGCCTAACTTTGTTGGGCAAATCAGCAGTAAACGTAATGGCAATCGAAATCAAAGTGCCCGCACCGGGCGAATCAGTGAGTGA
>JBJOFM010000160.1:0-3691 GCA_046048755.1 Bacteroidota bacterium
CCGCCCTGAGGAGTTGTTATCGGCGATTTCAAGAATACCTTATTCCTCCGGATAATGTCCCACGCTTCATTCGAAATTCCAGAAGTATTACCCGATAAATAAACCTTTTCCCCAACTTCAATTTCATCGTACTCCAAGGCTGCACCGGCCGCATTTAGAACTTTTAATGTGGCCTCCATGATTTCTGGCCCAATTCCATCTCCTTTGGCAATAGTAATTCTTGTCATGCTGTGTTGCTAAAATTTTCGAACCGCGAATTTCCGCTTATTTGGGCACAATTCAAGGATGTTTTGACCTTTTATTGCAGTAATTCATAGAAGAAAATATCGTTTTGTAACTTTTAACACAGAAACTACCGAGGAATCGTATCATTTTTGCAACTAAATCTGGGTAAGTGTTACAAAGTATAACTATCTAGATTCAAATACAAATTCATGAATTGGAAGGATAATTATAAAGGGGTCTTATTTGCTGTGACCATTGGTCTATTGTCGATGGTTTTAGAAAAATTCACCCCGTCGGCATTCAACAGTATTTTAATTGCTTTACTCATGGGGATTGTATTGGGTAATGCGTGGTCGCTGCCTAAATCATTTGAGCCAGGAATAAACTATACGGGTTCAAAAATGTTGGAATTCTCTATCTTGTTTTTGGCGGTAGGAATCAACTATACACAGATTTCAACGTTAGGATTGAACAGTTTTTGGGGAATCGCGGTGATGGTTTTCGCAATGGTAACACTAACATTTTTTATGAGTAAATATTTCCAATGTCCTACCAATACCGGTTTGTTGGTTGGATTTGGTACGGCAATTTGTGGTTCTAGTGCAATTGCAGCGTTAGCTCCATCGCTTAAAAATAAAGAAAAGGAAGATGTGGCAATTGCAATGGCGGTGGTAAATTTAATGGGGACAATAGGGATGTTATTTCTGCCTTGGATTTTTAGGCAACTCAATTTTTCTAATGCAGATTTAGGCTATATCATTGGAGCCACCTTGCACTCGGTTGGTAACGTAGCGGGTGCAGGATTTACTATCGGAAAGGAAGCAGGGGATGCAGCAATCACCGTGAAATTAGCCCGAGTAGCCATGCTCACCCCAGGGTTGATTTATATGAATTATCTCGTAAATCGAGATGCTCAAACCAATTGGAAATCTTATTTTAAACTACCCTGGTATTTAATAGGATTTATTGCGGTTACGGTAATTGTTTCCATGATAGACATACCAAAGGAGAATTCTAAATCGTTGGAATATATCGGTAAAATCATATTAACCATCGCCATGGCAGCCATTGGCTTAAAAGTAAGCTTTAATAAGTTGCTCAAATCGGGAAATAGAGGGATTCGATTTGGCGTTGTAATCTTTGTAGTACAACTATTATTGGTATTGATTTTGTTGAAAATCAACCGTTAATCGTGCATCCCTTTTCCTAATAAAATTTGCGGAATCCACTTGTTTATTCTAGCAATACGCGTAGCCGACTGCTTCGCCGAAGAAAAATGCAATAAATAACCCTTTTGTCTACCTGGTGTAAGTGCTTCAAAGGCCTGTTTCCAATCCAAATGAGAGTCCAATAATTCTTTCAATTCCTCAGGATAAGGGTATTCTTCAACCGGTTTGCTCGCGATTTTTGCCCCAGATTCTTCAATAGCGATGGCCTCTTGTATATAGGATTTAACATGGAGTTCAATATCCAGTAAATCCTGAGTATGCCTCACTTTTATCATTCTGCCATGCTGAGAATTCTCTCCAGGTTTTTCCAATATTCCCGCTGGATCTTTCATCAATCCGCCCTTGAAAAAACTCAATCCACAACTTTCCTTAAATGCGTAAAGCATGGAAATATTTTTACCCTTGTAGGTATAACAGGGCATGCCCCATTTTAACTCTTCCGTTAACCCCGAATCCATCAACCAAATTCGCATAGTTTCCATGGGCTCCGTCCATAAATGAACCTTACAGGCAGGCGTTCCGCCGAGTTTACAACGCATACAGCCAACTTCAAAAAATCGATCAACCAATGGATTCATCGTTCAAAAATAATCATTCGTACCTTTTTTCATTGGAATTTTACTCGCTTTCCTCGAAGTTTGTTCCATGCCCTTTGCACTTGAGTCCACCAATCTCTTGGAAATAGCAGGAATATTGATCGTTGTTTCTGCAATTCAATCAATCTTTGGGGTGGGAATCTTGCTGTTTGGTACGCCATTGTTATTATTGATGGGTTATCCATTTCAACAAGTGCTGTGGATTGTTTTACCCGTGTCCTTGGCGGTTAGCTTGGTACAAGTATTTCGAGGTTGGAAGCATATTCAATGGGAAATAATTGTACGACTCTGCCTATACACCTTGCCTTTTACCCTATTAGGAACTCTATACATTTCCCAAAATCCTAATATTCCGTATTTGCAATTTTGGATTGCTTTGTATCTATTGATTTTTACGATTGGCTTTTATTTTAATGCTTTCCCCAAGGTAATTGAAAAAGCCATGCACCGAAGAAGTGTGTATCTCACTATGTGTGGCATTTTGCATGGTCTAACCAATTTGGGGGGATCTCTATTGTCGTCTTTTGTTATTGCTAAAATTCCGGATAAAATTCAAGCCCGATCCACCATAGCCGTTGGTTATGGACTGTTAGTAATAGTACAGTTGGTTACGTTAATCGTTGTTAATGCACAATCTGCGAACCATTCGGGATACCCCGGAAATCCTTCCCATTGGGTTTTTATTCCGATAGCATTACTGGTGTTTTTCGTGGCCGATAAAAGGGTTTTTAGTAAGTTTACTAATCCTCAATTTAAACAGTATTTTGGGCCGATATTGTTGATTATCAGTTTGATGCTGATGGTGAGGTCATTGCTGTAACTTGTTTCCTTGGCATACGATAATCCATTGCAAGTTCTCATCCCTTACCGTATCTAGCGAATGGATAGATACTCTTAGTTTATACGATTAAATGGAAATCGTAAGAATTATTTATTAATGTCTATGCAACTATTGGGGTCAGAATTCGCTTTAAATTGTGTAGGGCATTCATAGCCACCCCATGAAATCGGTTACCCAGATAGAATTAAACTTGATGAAACAACAGGATGAAAATACCCTGCACCGGGTATTTAACCAGCTGTATCCTATGTTATTTTCTGTGGCGTATCGGTATTCAAACGATATAAACAATGCCGAAGATGCAGTGATGATGGCTTGGGTAAATGCACTGGCCCAAATCAACAAGTTTCAACTTAAACACAACAATGCCTTCTACTATTGGTTGAAAAAAATTGTTATTAACGAAACGATTAAAATAATAAAGACTACGGGTAATTTTCACTTGGTACCACTGGAGGAGGCAGATGAAAGTGTTAGTCAACCAGATATTGAAAATTCTATAGATTTAGAGCATTTGCGATTTTGTATTGAGCAACTTCCTACCGGTTATCGAACCGTATTCAACTTATTTGCAGTGGAAGGTTTTTCCCATAAAGAAATAGCTAAAATGCTTCAGATTTCGGAGTCAACAAGTAAATCTCAGTATCTCAGAGCTAGAAATCAATTGCAAAAATTATTAATTAAATACCAAATCAAAGCCACTAGCGTTCAGTCTAATGTTCAATCCCAATAATTATGAATCCACAAGAACTTGAGAAAATTGCATCCCAACTTTCGGATTTAACGAATTATCCCAATGG
>JBJOFM010000161.1:0-3043 GCA_046048755.1 Bacteroidota bacterium
TTGGACATGAAATCGCTGTGGCCGGGATTGGATTTTCAGTTAAACCGAAATTCTGTGTGCTTGGCGGATTCTACCAAGGTCTATTTCCCCAAAAGCATACAACAATTCAAATCCAACCTCAAATATGCCTGGGAATTGAATGGAAAACCGGTTAACCCTACCAAACCTGACACGCTGGCTGTACGATTAAGTGCCGGTTCCACCATCAAGCTTACCCTTTCCGACGATAGCGGTTGTATTCTGAGCAAATCATTCATTTTGCCGGTTGACACCATTTACTTCCTTCAACAGGAAACTTTCTTGGAACGATGTAACCCAGACACGCTTTCATTGGCCGCTTTTTCACCCTATTCCAACAGCTTTGTACAGGGAGGTTACACCGTGATCAACGATGCCAACGAAGTAGAATTTTTGGCCGAAGAATCGATTTTTAAATACTATTACCACCGTCCCAAATACCAAGTGTTATCTACCTTCACTTCCAAGGACGGTTGCGTAAGTAATTTTACGACCGATATCTTTATCGATACCACCCGAATTCGTTTTAAATCCCTGCCCAGTCTCGTCTGCAAAGGCATGAAAACATTGTCGCTCAGCAGCATAGGCGCCACTCCGAAGGGAGGTAGTTGGAGCAACAGCCAAGGTAAGGACAGCACTATATCCTTAACCAATTTGGGTAAATATCCGAATGATATTGTTATTCAATACCAAATTGAGAGTTCCGGTTGCGTAAAATCGTTATCGGATACCCTACGGGTGATCGACACGTTGAAAAACACCTTAGCCACCGCGGGTCCGGTCTGCAAAGAATCCAAAATCTGGGATGCTGCCAAGGAATTAAAATTTGGCACTGGAGGAGACACTACTTCCGGTACTTGGTATTCTCCCCTTATGGGTTTAAATATCAACAGCAGCGGCATTGTAAATCCTCGCAAATCAGCGGCTGGCAGTTACCCTGTATACCGTTACAGCCTCTCCAAGGAAGGTTGCTCCGTGCAACACGAGGGCAAGGTTGAAATCTTACCCGCCGCATTAAACCTTAGCGCCAACATCAGCGCGTTGATGGGCAAGCCCCCGTTGGTGGTGAACTTTGAAGGACAAAACAGCATCGCGGGCGCAACCAGTTACCACTGGATTTTTGGAGACACCAAACAATCACCCAAGGATACGGCCTGGGGAGCTTCGGTGAGCTACACGTACAACGATACCGGACGGTACACTCCACGATTCATTGGTAGCGTTGGAAGCTGTAAAGACACCGTGGTATTAGCTACCATCAACGTGGGATTGATGTCGGTGGAGTCTCACACCCAATCCCTCCGCGTTCAACTTTTCCCTAACCCCACCGAATTGGGCAATACCTGTACACTATGGGTAAATGGTCCGCCTAAACAACGTTTCATTCGTATTTACAATACCATAGGAACTCTAATTTCGGTTCATCAATTATCGGCCAATCAAGACCGTTTGGAATTAATGGCGTCAGCCCCAGGGTTGTACTTTGTGGAGGTGGAAGGCACCGCAAAGTCTATTCAATGGTTGGTTGAGTAAAATGAATAAAAATGGCAATAGGTCTTGCAAATCAACTAAATATTCAATTAACGAATTCATCCACAAAAGGATTTAGACACCTCCGATTGTGATGGCTTCATTGACTAAAATTATTTAAATTGCGTTATGAAGAAATTAAAAATTATTTTAATCTTCTTGATTTGTTTTTGTAACCGCCACCTTCAAGGACAGCCGAGTGAATATACAGTAGGTGGATGGGTGGAAGTTACTCCATTGGGAGGTGGAAAATACCAAATAGACAATCAGCTATTAATGTCGATGGCGGCACTGCAATATGGTGTTTATACTACACATCCATACAGAATTCGTTTAGATACTAGTGTTCAATTCAAAGTAATTGATTCATCGGGAAAATCAATTACCATTCCTGCAAAATTGATGTATGGTTATTTGTTCAGCCAAAGAGACACCAGCAACCAATGGCTTGATTATGGTCGTTATTATCATCATCACTTTTATAAAAATCAATTTCGATGTACGCTGGATTTGAATGATCCCATAATAAAATCCAGTATTAACATAAATTCCCCTTACCTTGATTTCTACTGTGATTTTACGGCTCAATCATATAGAAATCTAGTTTTCAACAAGAATAATTCCATGGTTTACACCCAGCAATCGCCCATCGCCAGAACGCGGTTATACCTAAAGGAATTGACCCAGAACGAAAAGAGTTTGGTATTTGCCAATTGTGCCATCAGTAAATTTGCCGATTACGATTCCGCTAATTTTCGAGCTTCCAATTATTACAATCCCGGGGTGTATGGAAAATATGGGGATTCTGTTTTCATGGAATTAGTTCAACCCGAAGACTCTTATTTCCCCAATTCTTACAAATCCGGTTATTCCGCAACCCTTCCTGCGTATTCCTATTGCCCCGATGGCACCAACAATTGCGCTGCCAATCCTAATACTGTTCCTGCCCAAGGATTTTATTTTAATGGCCAAACTGGGGATATGGTATTTACTTCTACTAAACCTTGGCAATATGTTCGGTTTTCCATCAAAGCCCACCACTACCGAAAAAACAGTGTAGGCCAATGGAGATACTTAGGATTCTCTACGCTGCATCAAGGGATGACTACGGCACCTGATCACCCCTACAAAACAGACAGTTTTCAGTTTGCCTTGTTTCCTTTGTTTGTATTACCTAAAAAAATCATGCTATGCGAGGGGGACTCTTTTTCTACCACAATAAAAACTACCGTTACCAAAATACGGGAAAAATATACGGCCTCCGTGGCAGGGAACTTCCCCAACGCCTCCGTAACCACCGATTACAGCACCGGAAACTCCACCCCCACCTTCCGATTGAAAGTGGTGGCTAAAAAAGGCGATAATTCCTCCGCACCGGGTATTGTTACCCTACGTGTACATGCCGATTCCAACTGGACCCGAGGCGAGGCTGCGCGTTCCGTGCCCGTCTACGTCTACAAACCCATCAACCCCGAAATTGCCATCACCACCAACG
>JBJOFM010000162.1:0-7885 GCA_046048755.1 Bacteroidota bacterium
ATCTTCCAAATACCCAAATTTACCATCATTAAAATCATTGAATGCCTGGACCAATTCCGCTCTTGTGTTCATTACGAAGGGGCCATGTGCTGCAATCGGTTCCAAAATCGGCTCTCCAGACAAGATTAAGACTATGGATTTCTCATTAGCTGAAATAGTAAACTCCGAGCCATCATTATTCATCAATACAAAATGATTTACCGGAGCAACCTCTGCCCCATTCACAATTATCGATCCCTCCACAACAATTAAACAAGTATTAAAGTGCGCTGGAAAAGTAAAATCTGCGCTGGAACTTGCTTCCAATTTGGCATTCATCATATTTACTGCCGTAAAGGTTGATGCGGGGCCTTGAGTTCCTTTGTAACTGCCGGCGATTACTTCTACATAACTACCCTGCTCGTCCAAAATGAATCTTCCCATTTGCTCATTCGCGATAGCTTGATACTTGGGCTCAGACATTTTATCCTTTGCCGGCAAATTCACCCACAACTGAACCATTTGAAAATCACCACCCAGTCTACTAAACTCCGCTTCGTGGTATTCCTTATGCAAAACCCCACTCGCTGCGGTCATCCACTGTACATCCCCTTCGCCAATAATTCCCCCACCCCCTGCGCTATCATGATGTGCTACTTTCCCCTTGTAAGCAATTGTAACCGTCTCAAATCCACGATGAGGATGCACCGAAACTCCTTTTGGCTTGTCCGATGGCGGAAAATAATATCGGGAATTATAATCCAACATGATAAATGGATTCATCCGATGCATGTCCAACCGATACGACGAAGGTATAAAGGTGTGTACCCGAAAACCATCCCCCACATAATGAGGCTCCGGTGGCGACATAATCAATTCTATCGTTTTTATTGTATCAGACATTTTCTTATTTCTTTCAAAAATAAGCACAAGACCAATACAAGATGAAAATATTTGTTCAAACAAACATGGAGAGTCTTGTATATTAAATCAATTACATTGTAACTTATCTTTTATATTTTCGTATCTAAGATAGTTTACCATCATCAATTTATTATGAAATTTTCAGAAATGATAAAACCCAACCCAAGTGTGATACGCAATTCAATCTTTGCTTTTCTATTAACTAGTTCCCTAGTTTTTATCGCTAGTTGTAAACCCGAAGAACCAGTATTCTGTACAATGGAGTTTCGATCGATTGCTGTACAAGTAAATAATGATTCCATTGCACGTGCATTTGTAATCGACCAAAAATTAAAAGATACATTAAGTTGTAAAATTTGGAACAATCAGTGCACGATTGCCGATGATGGCGAAGTTTTTAATCGATTAAACACAGGCGAAAAACGCAATTATACGTTTCATGCAGTAGGGAAACTAGGAGGAAAAGTTACCGGCGATTTCAAGATTAGTAGAGATCAATGCCATATTTTATTAGTTTCAGGACCGGCAGTGTTGAGTTTTTAACACCGAAGGCTCCCCTATTATTACTCAGACAGGTAATGCAATGGAATAATATATGCTCTTTAATTTCTACAGAACATCTGCAGTGAACTTTAAATCTTCAGGTACTTCTAACTATCGCGACTAAGGAACTACTAACCGTACCGTTTTAATATTTCCAGAATCGGTAGTTAATTTTAAAAAATATACCCCTGAGGTTAATCGATTCATCGAAAAATACAGTTCATTTTTCAATGCCGAAATTGTAAATTCATCGAAAACCAATACACCGGAAGTAGAATATATCCCTTTTGGTGTCCATTGATTTAAAATCGATTGGGACTGAAAATGGACGGCTATTTGGTTATAAGAATTCCAGTACCAATAAATATCTGCTGATTCCTCCGATATAAAATCGGTATTGGCTCTATCCATTACCACCAATTTATACAGATAACAACTACATTTCGTACCTTTTGTTGTGGCCGTCATTCCAATACCCAAGGTTCCATCGCGGGTCATATCCATGGAAACCGAATAGTTAGGAGCCGATGATTGTTGGGTATCTTTACCATTGACTGTCCATGTATAGATTTCATTTGGATTACCCGAGGGTTTACCCGATGCATCCGCCGGAGTAAATTTCATCCCATAATAGGCGAAGGAATAATCGGGCGAATATATAAAATCACATATTTCCGGAGTGGGCTGAATAATTAGGGTGCGAATTGCGGTATCGCTGCAACCCATGGAAGATTTTGTAATCAACATTACGGTCTTCTTACCGATAGATTTATACAAATAGCTGGGACTTGTATCCCGTGAAATTTTATTCAATTCTCCTAAATACCATGTGTAATTGCCATTTTCTGTTCGCCATTGCGTTGTATTTTTGAACATGGCTGAAGTTGAAGAACAAATTGCGGAATCAACCGTAAAAGCAGCTTTTGGGGTTTGATTCACGGTTATTACTTTGCTTAAGGTATCCCAGCAACCCCAATCGTTTGCTAAAAGGGTTAATCGAAAATTACCTGCATCTGAATTTTTTAGATAAAATATCGAATCCTGATTTGCTGTGTCGAATTCTACAGATTTATCCGAATAATTCCAAGTGAATTTGGAGATTTTTGGGCTCGATTGATTTGAAATTTGGGTTAATTGATTACTGCAGGCTTTAGTATTTTGAAATTTCAAATTGGGCTTAATGCCAAACCATACTGAATCTACAAGACGGTATTTAAATCCAAATTTAACATCGGTTAGTTCGTAATGCAGCGTATAAACACCCCGATATTTTGAAATCAGCAATGGATTTTTACTTTTACTACTATCGATTTTGACACCGTTGCTGGCAGTTAAGTACCAGTGGTGTTCAAAATATCCACTTCCACCCTGACTAAAGTTGTCAATTCTCACAGTATCCCCAACGCATACAGTGTCTTGAAATTGAATAATTAATCGGGGTACTTGCGCAATAAAAACCTGTTTACTAAAAATCGTATCGCATCCAGACAGTAAATCTTCTATCTTGATAAAAATAGTAATGGTATTTCCTTCAAGTCCAGTATCAGCGGCAACAAATTTCAATTCAGCGTTGCTGGAACCTGTTGGATTGATAACGGATAACCCCGCCGTAAACTGACCAATATTATCCAATGCCCAGGAAGTTGCAGACCATCGAGAATTATAATTTAAATTTGTAAAAGCAGCTCCGACATTGGGTTTTACACTGTACTGAATGGGTACATTTAAAATAGTAGTATCCGGTAAGTTGCTATCAATACTATAAACTGGTTTGTTTCCTGTAAGCGATTTATCGGGCAAAGGATTTAGGGTAAAGTTACTGGGTGGAGATTGAATCCAAACGCGGAGGTACTGCGAATCATTTTTTGGCACATCATCGAAATTATCCAGATATACTTGGATATTGTTGACACCTGGTGTTGTTAAAACATACGATTTGATTATTTGAATGGATACGGAATCCTTTGATTTTACGAATTTATTAATTTTAACCTTCTGGATATTAATGCCGTTTTTTATCGTAATTGTGCCAATAGCTAAGGAATCTTTGTAGGGATTTTTAATTTTTGCTGATATTTCGATGGAAACTCCTGGACAAGCGCTGTCTTTGCGGGAGTACGATGCTTGGGTTAAGGCTAAATCGAAAGATTGACTTTCAATTGCGCCCACATCCGAGAGAGGGAACGTTCTTTTCGTACTTTTTAGATCCAAGAGATTTTGGTAAACGGAGGGGACCTTATTTTGGAGAACTGTGGAGGTAGTTTGAAAGTTATAGACAGAAACGTTTACAAATTTTGGATCACCTGATTTATCGGTTGAATCTGAAAACTTACTGCTACTCCATGAGATTAAATCCGTATACGTTGAAGATGCTATTTCCCATGTTTGAGATTTGCCTTTTAGGTGATAATCATTGTATCTAGACTTTACAAAACGCTGAAAATCTTTCAAATGAATTGGGTAAATATTTCCTGCTGAAGTAAAATCAAATATATTTCCAATTAATTGATGATTGCCCTTAACGATGGATTTATAACCATAAATTGGAACTGAATTAGAAGTTGCATCGTGGTGAAATGTATTCTGCTGAATCAACATAAAATTCACGGTATCTCGAATTCGGGTTGAATCGTACACCATATACACTTTACCGGCATTAAAGGTATTAGCGACTAAGTTACTCGCAACAATCGTAAAATAAGAATTCTTAATTGAGGTATCATTCAAATAAAATCCATAAAAAACGTTCGTTGATTTCATTGTATGAAATCCGTTATTCGATACGGTATTGTACTTATAATTAACGTGAACAGAATCGTAACCCGGAGAATAATTTTGTTGGTAGAAAGCAAAAAATTCTCCATTACCTATGTTAGAATCTATGGTATTATTCAGCAATTGAAAACTATCCGATTTAGCGGTGTAATATCCCAATACATTAAAACCTCGAAAGAAACCCGGTTTGGAATTATTCATGGTAACACGACTAATCTTATTTTCGATTATTTTACTGCGGTGCGAATTATCAATTTGGTATCCGGTAAAATTAATCGCACTCACATCAGATATGCTGTTTTGCTTTAATTCATTCGCATCCAAATACACCCAAAAACCGATAAAATAATTATTGGATCGAATATTCTCGATTCGATTCCCCATGAAGTAAGACCGAAATAAACCCTTATTCACATTGGTCTGATTCACTAGATCTAAACCCCTAAATATACTCAGTGCTCCCGCTGCTCCACCAGAACTCGATAATTTAAATGGGATATCATGAATCAGATTATTGGAAACTAATAGTCCCGAATTATTTGAGATGCTATTTTGAACCGAAATACCCATAATTTGACCAACACAGGGAGAGCTGGTACTGGCGGCAATTTTAGAAATATCGTTATTGATAATCGTATCATCTACCGAATAGTAAATGTCTAATCCCTTATGGCAAAAGTTGGTGATTTTATTATTAGCAAAATAGTAATTGGTAGTTCCCGCAAATTCTACCATCGGCCAAGCCTTACTAATGATTCCGCATCCGGGTCCTGGGGAATTTGTATTCCTGGTTTCCATTATACAATTAGTAATCCGAATTGCTCGAGCTTGATTGGCATGAATGCTGTGATATAAGGTATTTTGGATTTTATGAGCAATAGCAATGTAACATGACGCAGATCCTACACTATACGATGTATAACCCGCATTGGAGTAATTTTTAAATGGAATTTGAGTGAGTCCGTTGATTTGAAAATTACAGCTATCCAATGTAATAAAATCAGATTCCGGTCCTACGCGCATACAAATGGGTTCCTCGGAACTGTTATTTATTATTGTTAATCTCTTGAAATAGATATTATCGATACTGTCTAATAGGATTGACTCATACCACCGATCAACTTGAATGAAATGATTATTCCCGAAAATAAATACAGGTCGTTTTTTATTCGTTGGGTTGGATTTGTTCTTTCTAAAAACTATCGCATTAGTATCTACAAAATCTTTTACAACGGAAATCCAGACAGAATCGGATACTCCTAATTTATTGAGTGAATCGGCAAATGTGTTCCAATTGGTAAAATTCCTTGTTGATGAACTACCACCTATCGTGTATTTCCCCGATAATTGAGCATTCAAGAAGTTGCAATAAATTCCAGAAACCAATATTAATATAATCGCTCTAAGATTTATGGATAACCTCATACTAACTTGCAATTTAGCGATGTTATTTACAGCTTTAGATATGTAAGAAATGCCTAATAGAAACAATATTACCTGAATTTGGGAATTATTACATTTAAATTATAAAAGCAAATATCCAACTGCTGTAATCCGCTGCTACCGAAAATTGAAGGAAATTGAAGTCCTACTAGGTGGGTCTTAGAAAATCACTATCAACCAAGGGATTAGAAAAATCCTTCCATCGGTTGGAGATCAAACGCTGCTTTTGCGGTAAAACGGTTAAACGGTAAAATCACTTTCGCACCCAATTTATTTGAACCATCTTTATTTTCCGCTACTTCGAGATGTACTTTACCATCGTCCCCATAAACAATTGCAATTACTCGGATTTTTGCGTTTTTCGCATAATTGGTTAACCCATAATTGTAACCGGTATTGGTAATTTCATTTACATTGGGTTTTAACATGGCATTGTAATCATAAAAAGCGTAATAAATCAATGCATCACCCCTTGGTATTGAATAGGTTATAGTATCACTGGATTTCGGAACAGAGACGAATCGATCGCAATTCACTAGTTTCAACGATGAGGATTGTAAAACCCAGTTACCTGCCTCGTTGCTTGTAGCCATTGAATTTAACGGTGCCGAAATTGGAAGTTTCGCTGCCGCTGGAATCATTGAAGGGTAAGATGACTTCTCTACGGTTACCAAACGTATATTCAACGTGCTGGGAACCTTTAATTTATTTGCAAATACCAATGCTCTGGCTGTGAGCAGTGTTGCTTTAATTTCTTCGAAGTAGGGTGCTATGAGACCCTCAGACGCTTGTTTGCTATCGGCCAAAACGGCATCCGTTATATCTCCTTTTTCATTAAAATATAACGTAACTGGGAAATGAATCCCTCCCTTTTTGATGGATTTTCGTAATTCTTTAGGAATTTTAACTGTTTCGTAGAACCAATCGGTAAACAACATATCCTTTACTTCATTACCATTGATATCGGTACCCATTACCAGCGGATACGATTTACCATCCTCCGCATAAGTTAAAACGGGAAATACAGACAAGGTATATTTTTTATCTCCCTCTGATTTTTCGGAATTGGATGAAGATTGGATATCATTGGGATTTGTTGTCCAAGTAACTTGTTCGCCCCGTTGCCCGTAAAATGTTTGAAACCCATCTTTATAGGAAGAATTACCATTTATAGTAAATTGTTTCCCGTCCGCAAGATTTAATTCATTATTGTTATCCTTACCGTTGTAAGCTCTAATATCAATCATTCCGCCTGATTCTAACATTTCTCCGCTGGTGGTTGAACTAGAAAATCCGGCAGTTCCAAAATCCGAAAATTTACTTAATTCCGTAACATTAAATTTTACTTTACCTGAAATTGGATTTCCGTAAGCATCTGTTAAACTGTTTGCCGGAAAATTCATTGTGATTCCTGCAGCTGTTTTTATTTGAAAGGGTTCTTCTGCTTTTGAAATAATAAATTCTTGAACAACTGGTTTTAATCTGGCTAATGTATCCCAAACACCAGTTTTCAAAATCCAAGATCGAATACTCAAATCTTGGGTTAATTCCACTTTTTGAGCGTGCAATCGATTGGAGGTTAATTGTTCTTGCGAATTGGTTGACGCATTGGACCTACTATAATAATTGTTAGAATTATAGAATGTACGATAATAGTTATTTCGATAATAAATCCCATAAGGACTTGCATACGGATTATAATAGTACGATGGTGTAGAAGGATAATACGTACGTGGTGTATAGGTATTGGGGGTGTATGTTCTAGGCGTGTAGGTGCGCGGCGTATATCCTGCACTAGAACTGGAATTAGATGAAGAACTGGATGAAGAACTTGTGGAATTATTGGTTGATCCAAATTGGCTTCTGCCGGAGCGCATAATGTTTACATTACCAGAACTTGAAGAATTAGTTCTTGGATAATTATTAGAACTTGAGTTGGAAGAACTACTACCCGATCCGAAAACAGCTTTTGCTGGACTGTTTATGTTGATATTTGGTTTTGAAATATTAACGCTTGGTTTTTCTATTTTCGGGAAACTGCCACCTTTTGGTTGAGCAAATAACGCTGAACCCAAGAAAGAGATACCTACAACGGCTAGACCAACTTTTTTCATAAAAGTGAAGGTACACAAATCAAACCAAAAAAAAACAAATGAAAGTTAAAAGTAGTTAAAAAATCGATAAGACATATTAATAGAACCAATTTGATACAACTAGGACC
>JBJOFM010000163.1:0-12201 GCA_046048755.1 Bacteroidota bacterium
TACCTACGGATAGATTGTACGAAGAAGCGCACCACCGCGATTTCGTGAAGTAGATCATTAATTTAGCTTATTCGCAAGTTGGCCGCAAGCACCATCGATATCTTTGCCGCGGGATCTGCGAACATTTACAATTAATTTGCGAGCTTCCAAACCGCGAGCAAATGCGTCCAGTCTTCCGGTTGGTTGGAAATCGGCCAGCGAAATAGGATTGTATTCAATAAGATTGATTTTTGATGGGAATTTTCTAGCAAAATTGGCCAGATCTATTTCTTCCTGAACACCGTCATTCACTCCTTCAATTACTGTGTATTCTAGGGTTGGTCGCACCCCGGTTTTTTCGTACCAATAGCTTAGTGACTCAGCCAACATTTCCAAGGTATTGGATTCGTTGATGGGCATGATAGCCGAACGTTTTGCGTTGTTGGCCGCATGTAAACTCAGTGCTAAATGGGTTCTGCAACCGTCATCGGCTAATTTTTGAATCATTTTAGCAATTCCGGCGGTTGAGATTGTAATGCGGGAGGGACTCATTGCCCAACCGTCTGGGCTGGTTAACAAGTGAACGCTGCGCATTACCGCTGCGTAATTTAGCAATGGTTCACCCATACCCATGTATACGATGTTATCTAAGCGTTTTCCGTAGTTTTCTTCGGCTAAATTATTGATTAATCGAACCTGATCTACGATTTCTGCAGCCGTTAAATTGCGCTCTCTTTTCAAATACCCTGTAGCACAAAATTTGCAATCCAAGGAGCAACCCACTTGAGAACTAACGCAGGCTGTAGTGCGCGAGGATGTGGGAATTAATACCCCTTCAATTTTAAAGCCATCGTGCAATTGGAAAGCAATTTTTATGGTTCCATCCGAAGATTTTTGTGCGGTATGAACCGTGGTGACCGTGAAGGAGAAATTCTCTTTGAGTTTATCGCGAAGAGATTTCGACAAATTGGTCATTGCGTCAAAATCCGTAGCGCCTTTCTGCCACAACCACTGGTAGATTTGTTTGGCACGAAACGAGGGCTCCCCCCATTCTTTGAGTGCATCGGTTATCTGGGTAAGGTCTAAATCCCGAATGTCTTTCATAGAATAATGGCTTGTGGGTTAGGGTCTCAATTAAAGAAATCTGGGGAAAGGAAAATAATATGAGGTTATTTTTTTCTAAAGAATAAACTGATAGGAATACCCGAAAATGGGAACGATTCTCTCAATTTATTTTCAAGAAATCTAGAATAACTATCGGCTACGTATTGGGGTAAATTACAGAATAAGGCGAAAGCAATTCTCTTGGATGGTAATTGCGTTACAAATTTGATTCGCACAAACTTACCTTTTTTACTTGGGGGAGGATAGGCTTCAATAATCGGCAATAAGAAATCGTTTAACTTGTGGGTAGGAATTCTATAGGTTAGATTCTCGTACACCTGCATAATGGTTTCCATTGCTTGGAAAATACGTTGTTTGTTCAATGCCGAAATGTACAAAATAGGAACATCCACAAATGGGGATATAGTATCCTTAATCACTTTGGAGTATTCGATGTGGGTATTGGTGTCTTTTTCTACCAAATCCCATTTATTCACTAGGATGATGATTCCCTTACCCTGTCTTTGTGCCATCCAGAATAAGTTCAGATCTTGCGACTCAAGACCTTGTGTGGCGTCAACCACAAGCACTACAATATCGGCATTTTCTAAAGCCCGTAAGCTGCGCATTACGGAATAAAATTCGATGTTTTCGTGAACCTTGCTCTTCTTTCGTATTCCGGCAGTATCGATAAGCACGAATTCTTTTCCAAAGGCATTGTAATGGGTATCGATGCTGTCTCGAGTGGTTCCGGCAATTTCGGTAACAATGTTTCTATCTTTACCCAGCAGTGCATTAATCAGTGAACTTTTACCCACATTGGGTCTACCAACTATAGCGATTCTGGGCAGATCGGCGAGTGTATTTTCTTCTGAATTAGGCGCTTCTTCTTTTAAAAATTCTACTACCTCGTCCAACAATTCCCCGGTACCTCCGCCATTGGTGGCAGAAATTTCATGGTAATGATCAAATCCTAACGAGTAAAATACCGATGTTTCCATCCGAAGTCTGTCGTTGTCTACCTTGTTAACACAAAGCACAACCGGTTTCTTACTTCTACGGAGAATTTGAGCAAACTCTTCGTCCATGGGATTAACATCCGTCTGCACATCCACCATAAAGATTAAAACCGACGCTTCTTGTATGGCGATATGCACTTGTTCCCGGATAGCCGATTCAAAAACGTCTGAACTTTCTGGAACAAAACCACCGGTATCGATTACCGTAAAGTCGATTCCATTCCAATCAGACATCCCATAATGTCTATCTCGGGTTACCCCGCTGTAGTCATCCACAATGGCTTTAAATTCCCCGGTTAAACGATTAAACAAGGTACTTTTACCCACATTAGGCCTACCCACGATGGCAACAATTCTACTCATAACAAATTTGAACTTGCAAAGATACGGCTATACGGGCAGATTTAGTGGGGTTAAACGAATATAAACGATTAGAAACGGGTATAAACGACTAATTTCAACGGGTATTAGCGATTTTGTAGTAAGTTTGAAATATGGAATTAGCACTCATTGCGGCGGTAGGGAAAAATCGTGAATTAGGAGCGGGCAACGAATTGCTGTGGCATTTACCCAAAGATTTTTCGTGGTTTATCAGACATACCAAAAATAAGCCCGTAATCATGGGTAGAAAAACCATGGAAAGCTTAGGAAAACCGTTGAAAAACCGGTTAAATATTGTATTAACCCGATCTTCTGAAGTGATGGATGGTTTTGTTAAGGCAAATTCTTGGGAGGAGGCATTGGAAGTAGCAAATACATGGATTCAGAATCGAGAAAAGCTAGAAATTACTAGTGCTGCCGATGGGTATTCAGTAATCTCTGAAGAGATCATGATTATTGGAGGCGGTGAGATCTATAATCAAGCTATTGATAGAGTTGACAGGATGTATATTACCGAAGTAGATGCAGAATTTCCGAATGCGGACACGTACTTCCCCGCAAACTCAAATTCATGGAAGCCGGTTTATTCTGAAGCAGTAATGGCCGATGAAAAACATGCCTACGATTTTCGATTTGTAGTCTATGAACGTGGTTCTGACTTTTAGATGCTACCTTTGTTGTTGAAACAAAATTCTATAGAATGAAAGTCGCAGTATTTGCCAAATCAGTTCGAGACCCCAAACACCAAGAGGGTTTTGAGCGTCTATTGATGGTATTGCGAGATCGTGGGCATGAGATTTTTGTGCCACCGGTGTTGGAAGATCATTTGCGAATCACCATTTCAAGCGATATAAAAATTCAGGTATTCGATTTTTTTGATAAGAACCGAGAGGTTGTGGATGTAATGATTTGTGTAGGCGGAGATGGAACCATCTTGGATACGTTGCATTTGATTAGAGATTCCAATATTCCTGTATTGGCCCTAAATACCGGTCGATTGGGATTTTTGGCCGATGTTCAGGTGGATTTATTGGAGTCGGCCATCGAGGATATTGAGAAGGGAAACTTTACGTTGGAATCCCGCAGTTTATTGCATTTGGAGTCGTCTATTTCTATGTTCGATTACAATTTTGCATTGAACGATTTTGTTATTCACAAAAAAGAGACCTCCAGCATGATTGAGGTACAAGCCTATCTGAATGGCGAGTTTTTGAATAGTTATTGGAGTGATGGATTGATTATTTCAACGCCAACGGGAAGTACGGGATACTCGTTGAGTTGTGGCGGGCCGATAATTTTCCCTAAGAGCGATAGTTTTGTTATTACCCCTATTGCTCCTCACAACTTAAATGTAAGGCCGGTGGTAGTGCCGGACGATGTGGTTATTAGCTTTGAAATTGAAGGACGAGCCAGCAGCTATTTGGCCAGCATGGATGCTCGATCGCATTCAATTTCAGGAGAAGTGAATATGGCAGTTCGCAAGGCGGATCACAAGTTGCAGTTGATGCGCTTGTCGAATATTCATTTTTTAGATACGCTTAGAAGTAAATTGCATTGGGGTTTTGATCGCCGAAATTGATGCTAAAAAAGCAACTAATTGGAATTCTTTTTTTGGGATTTTTTCTAAATATTGGTATTTCCCAAGTGCCTAAAGTTGGCAGTGATACCACCTTGGATATCGCCAATTGGAACATCGAATGGTTTGGCGATAGTTTGAATGGACCAAGCAATGAAAACACGCAATTGACCAATGCCGTTAACGTTATAAAATCCATGGATATGGATATTTGGGGATTGTGTGAAATCAGCAATTCGGGGTATTGGCAAAAACTGCAAAATGAATTGGGGGATTACAGTGCGGTGATAACCAATTATGCGCAGACGCAAAAAACAGCGTTGTTGTATCGAAAATCGCAGTTTAAACTGATTTATAGTAAGTCGATATTACTTGCCTACGAATTTGAATTTGCTTCTGGGAGGTTCCCGTTGGAGGTGGCGTTGGAATGGGACAGAAATGGTCAAAAAGACACTTTGTATTGTTGGGTGATTCATTTAAAAGCGAACACTGGATCCACAACGGAAAAGCAAAGTGCGTATAATCGAAGGCAATTGGCCGCGGAGGCATTAAAAAAGTATATTGATGCCAGAAAAAGTTGGAAGGGCGTGGTATTGGGCGATTGGAATGATGATTTGGATATCAGTATTTTTTCGTCTAAAGAAACACCGTTTTTAGGTTGGCGAAACGATACGAATTATATTTTCCCCAGTTATCGACTATCTCAAGCAAAAGTTAAAAGCACTGCGAGTTATTCCGATATGATTGATCACCAATGTTTAACGCCGAGGTTAAAATGGCATTGGAACAGAAAAAGTAGCGGCGTGATGAATGGAGACGCTTACATCGGGAGTTATCGATTTAATACCAGCGATCACTATCCCGTTTGGTCTGTGCTTTCCTATAATTCTACAGAACCTAAACCAGGGTTTGGAGAGGTGGTAGAGTATGGAGATGTATCTTCCGGGAATTGGTATGTTTTTGGCGGGAGAGTCTATTGCACCGAAGCAGAGAGATTGGTCGCAACGTTGAGACATAACGTGGTAGAATTGGTTGATATTCGAGGTAAAAAGTTGGGGGATTTCGCCCACGGAGATTACTTGAATTTTCCTTCTGGAAACTATCTACTCAAGTGGGAAAAAGACGGTATCTGGTATTGCAAACAGGTATTTTTATAAGGGATTTGTGTAGGTTTTCTTAGAAAGTGTTAGTTTTACACTTTCGGTTATGAACAGGGTATTAATTTTCGTTCTCGGGTGGGCTATTTCAGTGAATATTCTCGCACAAGAGTCTAATTCGGACAAACAAAAGACGATTTCCTCCTCAATTCAAGAAAATAATAATTTCGTTGAAGTGGGATATTCATGGCAGGTAAATAGTTTGATTACGTTACAACCGGATTCTACTTGGGTTTGGGTGACGGATTTTGTCCCCAATATGAGTCGTTTGGACAGCATTACATGCAGTTCTGGATTGGTTATCGACATTAAAAATAGGGCTTGGGGAGTTTCGAATGGATATTGGGTTGCTGGCATCGGATCTCGTTCATGGTATAATAAGTATGTGAGCAAAACTGAATCTTTCGGAAGCATTGATTCCGTTTTAGTTAGAGCAGTTTCGGGGAATCCAAATACCTTGCAATGGTTACGATTTTGGCAGCAGGGCAAGTATACGATGGTGCCTGTGAGGATATCCGAAAAAGTGCAACGGAGGTTTGTTTATATGGGGGATAGAACGCAAAAGGTACAAGTAAAAGGATCGTTTACAGCATGGAGGGCGATGGATTTGACGTATGGTACAGAGGATGTAAAATACACATCGGAAAATGGAAGCATGAAGAATCTCGGACTTCCCGTTTGGAAAACTTCGTTGTGGGTGGGACCCGGCACCCATCAGTATGTATTTATTGTAAACGGCAAGGAAATTAGAGATCCGTTAAATCCAGATTCCATCTCCAACGGAATGGGAGGATTTAATTCGGTTTTCACCCATACAACGCGAGCTTATTTTGCATATCCTGAATCGATTAAACAAGGAAAAACAGGGGAGAGCGGTAGTGGTGGTTGGACGGTTTACCCTCCTTTGAGTGCTTTGGATAAAGCAATGTCTGGAGTGGAGAATGCTGCATCAGCGGCTTCTGCTGCCGAGGCTTCAAAAAATACTGAAAAATCGAATAAAAAATCGAAAAGAAAGTCGAAGGGGTTGAAACGGACGAATGAAGTTTCAAGTTCTACTGTGGCGAAAAATAACCTGGGAAATACGGTTATCGAGGTGGCTGTGGAGGCTCCTTATCGATTGCCAATAGAAGGTACTTCCGCAAAGTTGGGTACTGAATTTAGCTGCGGTGATGTTTCGTTTCGAATACTGGTCCTGTGGAATAATATTGAATTGGAGAACGTTGCAGTAACGGAAACCGAAGACGGAGGTAAATGGATCATTTCCATTCCGATTGATCCAAAGTTGGCGGGTAGATTTTGGGACAGTAGTCTGATAACGGGAGTTGAACAATCGTACATCCGTGTATGGGTTGGCAGCAATAAGGGAATGAGTAACGATGTTTTGATTCCTATGCAAAATGGGTTTCCGGTGATGAAATCTTCCGATTTAATTGCGGAAGACCCACACCGAAAGATCATCTACAACCCCATGATTGATCGTTTTGTGAATGGTAATTTGGGCAATGATAAACCTTTGTTGCGTTCCGATGTAGATTATAAGGTGGATTTTTATGGTGGCGACGTTGCAGGGATTACCAAAAAAATAGAAGAAGGATATTTTAATTTGTTGGGAATTAATACGTTGTGGATT
This sequence comes from Bacteroidota bacterium, assembly GCA_046048755.1. GTDB lineage: Bacteria > Bacteroidota > Bacteroidia > NS11-12g > UBA955 > JAGKXC01. The sequence continues at coordinate 6,847 of JBJOFM010000163.1, forward strand.
AGCCCGGTGGTGAAGAATCCGGCGGGACCTTACGGACAATGGAAGAATCCGGCCACCAAATTTTCGGGGTATCATGGATATTGGCCGGTGTCGTTGCGCCAGACGGATGAACGGTTTTGCACACCGGATGAATTAAAGAAGTTTATTCGAGTGGCACATGCGCACGGGATTTCGGTATTGTTGGATTATGTTGCCCACCATATACACGAGGAGCATCCTTTGTACAAGCAGCGTCCCGATTGGTTTACCCCATTGATATTGCCCGATGGAAGTAAGAATACGGAGCGTTGGGACGATTACCGATTAACCACGTGGTTTGATGATTTCATGCCAACCTTCAATTACTTCAAGCCGGAGGTGGTGGATGCTTTAACGGATTCCGCTTTGTGGTGGTTTAAGGAGTTTGATGTGGATGGATTTCGGCACGATGCAACCAAGCATATTCCGGATGCGTTTTGGCGAACATTAAGTTATAAAGTAAAGCGAGATGTTCAATATCCCGCATTTAGTAAGGGTAAATCGAGGAGTTTGTACCAAATTGGTGAGACATATGGCAGTGCAGAATTAATTGGCAGTTATTTGGGTAGTGGATTGTTGGATGCACAATTCGATTTTAATATGTACGATGCGGTGGTTGGAGCCTTTAAGGGGAATGGCGGAATGAATCAATTGGCCAATACCTTGCAAGATTCTCGCAAATGGTACGGCTCCCATCATACCATGGGCAATATTTCTGGAAACCAAGACAAACCCAGGATAATTTCCATTTTGGATGGATCGATTAAAGAAGGAGAGGATAGCAAACAAGCGGGTTGGGATAGAAGTATTAAAGTATCAGATGCAGGGGTGTATGATCGATTATCAACCTTATTTGCTTATAATTTTTCGATTCCTGGAATTCCGGTGATTTATTATGGCGATGAACTTGGTATGCCGGGAGCCAACGATCCCGATTCGCGGAGGATGATGCGGTTTTCTTCCGGGTATCAAGGCAGTTTGGGTGATATGAGTACAGCAGAATTGTTGTTGCGACAAGAAGTTGGTGAGTTGGCAAAGTTTCGCAGTGAAAGCATGGCCTTGTTATACGGAGAATTAGAAACGTCAAGTTTGGGTGATTCTGTATTGGTGATTCGGAGGCGGTATTTTGGAGAATCGGTGTGGACGATAATCAATAACAGTAATTCATCGATTGAATTGAAAATCAACACCCAAACTGGGCTGGCCGAAATCACATCTGTATCCGCTGCAACCTCCACAGCCGATAGCAAGAAGGACAGTGTAAAAGTAAATATATATCAGGCAACCTCGAGGTTTGGTAACATAGCTGCTTTCCGCGGTGGTATAATTAAAACGGGTGTGAATGAACCAACAACGGTGGTGCGAGTGCCCAAGAAAAAATACGAGATACTCAGTCTAAGCCCGCTCTAGTTCAAAAACGGAGATTTCGGGGTAGATACCCATTCGGCCGGGGTAACCCAAATAACCGAACCCTCGGTTTACATACAGTTGTTGATTGCCTTCGCGGTATAGATCAATCCACTCCTTGTAAACCATTTTCACGGGACTCCAACGATAAAACTTGGTATCAATTCCAAATTGCATACCGTGAGTATGGCCAGCAAACGTGCAGTCTATATCGGGGAAACTCTTGATTACCTGTTTTTTCCAGTGCGATGGATCGTGGCTTAACAACAGTTTCACAGAATCTTGAGGAACTCCCTTGTAGGCCTTAGCTAAATCGCCGTACTTTGGAAATCGAGCTTTATCGCTCCAGTTTTGGATACCGATGACACTCAATTTGGCACCGCCAATTTCAATAACGCGGTGTTCGTCCATGAGTATATCCCAGCCCATCTGTTTATGGTATCCTATTAAATCTTGTAGGTTTTGTTTTTTTGCTTCAGCCGATGGCCATCCAACGTAATCGCCGTAATCGTGATTCCCCAAGGTAGAAAACACACCCAACGGTGCACTGATTTTTGAAAAAACATCCAACCACGGAACTAATTCGCTGGAACGATCGTTTACAATATCGCCAGTAAAGAAAACCAAATCCGGTTTTTGATCGTTGATCATTTGAACCCCACGTTCCACCGCTTCTCTATCCCAAAAGCTGCCCGAATGGATGTCGGAAATTTGAACAATTCTTAACCCTTTCAGAGCGTCTGGCAGGTTGTTGATTTTTAATTTAACCCGGTGAACCGTGTAATTGTGAGCCCCTTTGAAGATACCCCAAATGGATGTCCCCAAAAAGGCCACCCCAATGCCCAAACCGGTGAATTTTAAGAAGTTTAATCTAGACATTTCCCAAGGTCTACTGGGGGTACTTTCTACTTCGGTAAAGAAATAGGCATACAACCATCGGAATAAGCGGATTACATCATCGATAAGCAAGAAAACCACCCAAAATAATTTTGCTATGGTTATGGCGAATACGATTCCTGAGATGGGTTTAATAATCCAAGCGGGAAGTTCAATAATTCCAGATCGATAGATGAGGAAAAACAGAAACATGAATGCCGTAAAACCCCAATAGGTGTACTTAACAATGCTCTTGGTTCTGGGTTGCCAACCACCGGACAACGACAAAATGGCACTCCAAACATAGAAATCAATGGCTAGGAAAAAGGTAGTGAAAAATAGGAATGCGATGATTTGGTCTTTGAACATGGGTGTAGATGCGAGAATAGAGGTACAAATTTACAGCAACTAACAAGTCAATAGGTTAATTGTTCGATAAATAGCGAGTTTTACCGATGCGAATTCGTATAATTGAGGTTGTAAAAAAATTAATAAACGTGATGAAGCGAATTAATCCTATTTTGTTGGGTCTATTGTGTTCAATTTCAGCTTTTTCAGGCGAAATTTCAGCTAATACTGGAAAGCAACTGAGCGTAATTAGTCCTCCGGACTCAGCGGTGGTGGTGGGAATGTCGTGGAACGAATTAGCCAATCGTTCAATGGTTTCTATTCCCAAGCGCAATTTAGGACCGGGTACCATGAGTGGCAGGGTTACGGCCATAGCGGTTCCGAGGAAATCGCCGTATCAGCAGTTGAATCGGAATACAATTTATGCAGGTACAGCAAGTGGTGGTATCTGGAAATCGTCCAATGGGGGAATTTCTTGGGATCCGATATTTGATGAAATGGACGTTCAATCCATCGGTGCTTTGGCGGTAGATCCTAACAATGCCAGTGTGGTTTGGGCAGGCACGGGGGAAGGTAATCCTAGAAATTCTCATAACAGCGGCAAGGGTATTTACAAGAGTTTGGATGGGGGTAAAACCTGGTTGTGTATGGGATTGGAAGAAACCCGTACGATTCACAGAATTATTGTAAATCCACAGAATTCTAACCAAATTTACGTAGCGGCGATGGGTTCGGTGTGGGGAGCGGATAATGCCAATACGTTACCAAAGCAAAAACGAGGAGTATATCGGTCCGATGACGGTGGAAAGACTTGGAAGGTAATTTTGTATGTAAACGAAACAACGGGATGCGGTGAATTGGTTATCGATCCACAAAATCCCAATAAAATATATGCTGCCATGTATGATTATTTGCGTCAGCCGTGGACGTTCAGAAGTGGCGGGCCTGGCAGTGGATTGTATATCACGCATAACGGAGGCGAGACTTGGAAGCGTGTTTCTGAGAAAGACGGATTTCCTAAAGGCGAGTTAGGTAGAATTGGAGTTACCGTAACTGCTTCGCAGCCTAATCGGGTATATGCTATTGTGGAGGCCAAGGAGTCTGGATTTTATCGCAGCAATGACGGTGGTTTAACGTGGCAAAAGGTGAGTACCGATGCCAATGCGGGGAACAGACCGTTTTATTATCACGAAATTTATGCAGACCCCTACAACGAAAACCGAGTGTATTCAATTTGGAGTCAGATTTCAAAATCCGAAGACGCAGGAAAATCTTGGAGTATATTAGCGAATTGGGGAGCGATTCACCCGGATCATCACGCGTTTTTAATTCATCCGGATGACCCAACGTATATTATCAATGGCAATGATGGCGGATTGAATATTTCTTACGATGGTGGGTATTCTTGGCGATTTGCGGAGAACATACCGGTGGGGCAGTTTTATCATATCGACGTAGATAACGAAATACCCTACAATATTTATGGGGGGTTGCAAGATAATGGTAGTTGGGTAGGTCCAGGTTATCATTGGAAAGGTGGAGGAATTACCAATTGGGAGTGGCAGGAAGTATTGTTTGGCGATGGCTTTGACGTGGCCCCAGTTCCTGGAAAACCTGGGGAAGGGTATGCTATGTGGCAAGGAGGAAATGTGTCGAGGTTCAACACCAAAACCCATGAAAATACCCCCATTAAGCCGGTGCATCCAGACGGGATAAATCTTCGTTTTAACTGGAACGCGGCGATGTTGGTTGATCCAAATAATCCCAAAGGACTGTATTTCGGGAGTCAATATTTGCATTATAGTTCGGATCAAGGAAATAGTTGGAAGATTTTATCGGGCGATTTAACTACCAATAATCCGGCGAAATTGCAACAGGCAAAAAGTGGTGGATTAACGGTGGATGCAACCGGGGCGGAGGCACATTGTACTATACTTTCTATAGGGGCTGCGGCAAATGATAATGGGGTGATTTGGGTTGGAACAGACGATGGGAATATTCAATTAACACGCGATGGAGGTAAAACGTGGACCAATGTTGCGTTGAATATTAAGGGATTACCGGTTGCTGCTTGGGTGCCCTATCTATGGGTAAACCCCAATGCCAAGGGTGAATGTTGGGTAGTTGTAAATAATTACCGACAAAATGATTGGGGTACGTATGTGTACAAAACGGTGGATTACGGTAAGACTTGGAAATGGATGACAAACAACAATGAAGAATTATCCAATGGTAAATCCAAGGTGTATACAATGGGTAACGTAAGAAACGAGGCCAGTGAGAATTCTCAGGGTATGGGATATGCTTGGTGTGTGTTGCCTGCTAAAAATAATTTAGTATTTATGGGTACAGACAGGGGGTTGTTTGTGAGTTTTAATGGAGGAAATAGTTGGAGGAAGTTTAAAGGATTTCCTTCGGTTCCAGTTTCCGATTTAAAGATACAATCCAGAGAAAATGACTTGATTGTGGGTACGTTTGGAAGAGGGGTGTGGGTCTTGGATGATATTACCGTGTTAGAATCTATTGCGGCTTTGGAACGAGCTTCGGTGGACGAAGATATTTTGAAGAACCGTCAATTTGCGGGTAAAACGGTAAAAATTGTTTCAACGCAGCCTGGATATTTGGCTAGAATCATGCAGAATTCTGGGGCACATTTTGGCGCGGGACCACAGTTTGAGGCTCCCAATAAAAATACAGGCGTTCAAT
>JBJOFM010000164.1:0-10207 GCA_046048755.1 Bacteroidota bacterium
TACCATATAGACCATATTAAGACGAAGAAAAATTAACAAATCATGGAATCCAATAAAAAGGCCTTTAACGTTTTGTTACAGGCCTTTTTTTATTTCTATTAATAATTAAATCTAAGTGTAAATATTACAATCAGTATCAAATTTACCCTTATTAATATTTCATAAAAAGGTAATTGATTTAAATAACACTGGATTTGATTTAAAATTCACTAACTCAATTGACTCAATCTCGATTTTAAAGAATCAATCTTAACCAACGCATCTTGTTGTTTCTGTTTTTCCTTTTCAACTATATCCGGTTTTGCATTTGAAACAAATCTCTCATTGGACAATTTTGCCTCAACAGATTTAAGAAATCCTTCTAAATAGCTAATTTCATCTTTAATCTCTTTAATTTCCGATTCAACATCAATTTCAACGTTTAATTTTACTTTAATTGCTGATTTACCAACGAGGATTCCCAAACCTTCAAAGTCATTATTATTTATGAATACAACATTCGATAATTTCTCTGCCATCTCTTTAAATTCAATAAACAATTCTATCTTTTCAACCCAAACTTCCAATGTTTCTTTCGGTGATAAACCTTTCGAATTTCTGAGATTTCTTATTTCTGACACAAGCAATAGTGGCTCTTCATGATAATCCTTATTCTTAGAATCATTAATGCTTAGACTTGGATAATCGGCGATAATTACATCCCCCCCATTCATTGCATGGTATAATTCTTCGGTAATAAATGGCATGAACGGATGCAGTAATTTCATTAAATCGGAGAAATGCAATTTAACTTGTTCTGCTGCTGATTTACTCATGGGCTGACCATATATAGGCTTAACAGCTTCTAAATAAACTGAACAGAAATCATCCCAAACCAATTTATAAATATTCATTAAAGCATCACTTAATCGGAATTCTTCAAATTGATTATGATTCTCTTGTAATACTTCATCAAATCTCTTTTCAAACCAATTATTTGCTTGGATTTGAGCCAAAGATGGCTGGATTTCTGCAAGATCCCATGTGGTGGTTAAGCGATATGCATTCCAGATTTTATTACAGAAATTTCTCCCTTGTTCGATTTGAGACTCGTCGAATAAAATATCATTTCCTGCAGGTGCACACAGCAATAAACCTAATCGAACGGAATCAGCACCATATTTTTCAATTAAATCCAAGGGGTCCGGGCTATTCCCCAAGCTTTTGCTCATTTTACGACGTTGCTTATCCCGAATAAGTCCGGTGAAATATACATTTTTGAATGGCGACTTACCTTCGAATTCATACCCTGCCATAATCATTCTTGCAACCCAGAAGAACAAAATATCAGGACCTGTAACTAAATCATTGGTAGGATAATAATAATTCAATTCCTCTTTGTTCGCATTGGGTCCTATCCCATCAAATACAGAAATTGGCCAAAGCCATGAGCTAAACCAAGTATCTAATACATCAGGATCTTGGTTAATTTCATTTGCCGTTATTTCAATTCCTTTTTCCTTAAACTTAGTAATGGCTAATTCTTTATTGGGAGCAACAACAAATTCACCGGATGCTATGTACCAGGCAGGAATTCTATGTCCCCACCATAACTGTCGAGAAATATTCCAATCTTTAATATTTTCTAACCAGTGTCGATAAGTATTTTTCAATTTAGCTGGATGAAATTTTATTTCATCGGATAAAACAGATGATAAAACTTCAGGATTTTTGTCCATGAATTTTTTCATATCCATAAACCATTGGGTACTAATTCGAGGCTCTACCACAGCATCGGTACGTTCACTGTGTCCTACATTATGAATATAGGGTTCGGATTTAGATAATAAACCTGCTTCACCTAATGCTTTTACCCATAATTTTCGAGCTGCGGCCCTATCCTTTCCAACAAATAACTCTCCGGCTTCGGATATAGTTCCATCGGCATTTAAAGTATCAATTACAGGTAAATTAAATTTCAACCCAATGTTATAATCATTAATATCATGGGCTGGCGTTACTTTTAATACACCAGTACCAAACTCAATATCGATATATTCATCGGATATAATCGTTACTTCACGATTGATTAATGGAACAATTACTTTTTTGCCGATTAGATGTTTGTATCGATCATCATTGGGATTTACGCATACAGCGACGTCGCCCGCAATGGTTTCAGGTCTAGCAGTAGCGACTAATAGTTCTCCCGTAAAATCGGCTCCTTTATAAATAACGTAATGTAACTGATCGTTTACTTCTTTGAATATTACTTCTTCATCGCTCAAGGTTGTTTGACCCGTAGGATCCCAATTAACCATGCGAGTTCCTCGGTAAATTAATCCTTTTTCGTAGAGATCTACAAATACATCCACCACTGCATTATACAGTGAATCTTCCATGGTAAATCGGGTTCTATTCCAATCGCAACTAGCGCCAAGTTTCTTTAATTGCTCTAGGATAATTCCACCGTATTTATCTTTCCAAGCCCATGCGTGTGTCAGAAACTCATCTCTACTAATATCAGATTTCTTGATACCTTGGGATTCTAATAATTTTACTACTTTAGCTTCTGTTGCGATACTAGCATGGTCTGTTCCTGGAACCCAACAAGCGTTAAAACCACTCATTCTAGCTTTTCTTATAAGAACATCTTGAATGGTATTATTAAGCATGTGGCCCATATGTAAAACGCCCGTTACATTGGGAGGAGGAATAACGATGGTGTATGGTGTTTTTTGATTAGGTTTGGAAGAAAAATAATCTTTCTCCAACCAGTATTTATACCATTTATCTTCGATTTCTTGGGGGGAATATTTTGTGGAAAGTTCCATTGTTGCAAATTTAATTCAATGACTAATGTTTAATTCAATTTTTACTCGCTAATTATTAAGAAAACTTAGAAATGGACATCATTGCATTAAGTATAATGTCATTACAGCAGAATTAAGTTGTAGCTGATATTATAGATATTACAGTTGTTTTCTCCAATAAAATATGGTACAAAAAAAGGCCGTCAAGTTTGACGGCCTTTTTTAAAATTATTTTTTAATGACTATTATACACCGGTATCGTGGTAAACAGACTCCTCCAAATAAGGATGGTTAACTGCAATGAGTCCACGTTTCGTTAATGCGGTGAATACCCAGAATAAGAAAAGACCTAAGAAGAATAAGAATGTACCAATCTCTAAGAAACCGATTTGCATTCCTGGTCCAAACACTCCGGGGAATACCATAAACCATACATCGTGATAATGACCAAGTACTAAAATAGAACCTATCACTGTCATGACAACTGGATTTCTCTTAGCACTACGCATTAATAATCCTAAGAAAGGTACTACAAAACACAATGCAAAGTTTATGATAAAGTTATTATGATATTCTTCCCAACGAATTTGGTAATAATACATTTCCTCAGGAATTTGTGCATACCAAATTAACAGATACTGTGACAACCAGATATAGGCCCAGAATACTGTAAATGCAAACATAAATTTACCTAAATCGTGCATGTGCTCAGCATTTACAATTCCAAGATATCCTTCTTTCTTCAAATACAATATGATAATGGCCATAATTGTAATGGCAGATACCCAATGGGTTATAAAGTTATAAATCCCGAAAATCGTAGAATACCAGTGTGAATCAACACTCATTACTAGTAACCAAACGATAATAGATATTGTAAAACCGAAAATTACAGCGAAAGTTGCGCTAAATCGAATACTTCTTTTAAAAAACGACACATCGCCTTTTGCAGCAGAATCTTCCTGAATAGACAATGAACGGAGTTTTCTACTTAATAAATACCAAATGGTTACCAATATTGCAGGGAAAGCAAATAGCATGGTAGAATTTAAAAATCCTGACTTACCATCTAGAATTTTATCAAATCCGGCATCCTCTGGCTTTAAGTGTAAATGTTCGTAATGTGCCCAGTGATAAATGTTATTTTTATCTAAAAACAATACAACCAAGATTACAATAAGCGGCACAGGAATGAATGTCATAACAGCTTCTGGAACACGCTTAATAGCAGCACTCCAACCCGCATTAGCTACATATTGAATTGCATACCAGAATAACGCAGCAAGGGATATCATTAAAAAGAAATATCCAGCTACTAAAAGATTAGCAAAAATACGAGTAGTTGCAGGTTTGTTTAAGCTATGATATTCAGCGCGAGGACCAAATTGCTCATTAGGTACATTACCATGCTCGGCGTGATCATCGTGTCCGGCTGCTGCAGGTTCATCATGACCTGTAGAATGGGAATCATGTGCAGTAGCGGTTGTTTCTGTTTTATGTTCAGAAGAAGTAGTGTGTGAATCGTTGTTCAAATTGGCAATTCCAATTCCTGCCAAAACAAGACCTAATACCATCAAGATGATCGTAAATCGTTTTGTTTTAGGAGAAAATGTATATTGTTCTTGTTTGATTTCAATATGATGTCCGTGTCCCATGATTAGTTCAATTATTTAGTAGTTGAAGTTGAATCTTGAGCAACGGAAGCAACTGCACCATTTTGAGATCCCAAGAATTTTACATATTTAACAAGTTTCCAACGATCAGCTGGGGTTAAAACAGATGCATGGCTACCCATGTTGTTTTTTCCGTACGTTAGTGTATGATAGATTTTACCCTCAGCTAAATTCATGATAGCAGCATCTCCGTAACCTTTCCAAGCAGGCTTCAATGTAGCCACACGCTTAAATACGGGACCATCATTGTTACCATTTGCTCCATGACATGGAGAACAATAGATTCCATACATATAAGCAGCACGACCATCTTCTAGGCTAACACCTTCAGGCATTTTCAATAACTCACCAGCTTTTTCATATCCTTCACCATTATTTTCGAATGGATATTTGTAATCTAATTTACCGTAAGCTACTGTACCTGCAACGGGCTCTCTCATGTTCATTCCGTAAGGATTAATAACATTTGAGTCGCCTTGATTGTAAGCCTCATAGCCTTTGGAATAATACATGTCTGGGGCATATTCCCAACCAGGATTGTTGCCACGACTTACACAACTACTAATTAAAGTAGCAGCTGTTATGGCACCAATAACGAATGAATATTTTTTGTTCATTGGTAGATTACATTTAAATGGTGGTTTGAACACCGTTGTGAAACTCTCTCAATTCTACGGGATTATGCTTTTTCATAGTCTCTAAAATTGAATTTTGATCTGAATTCGCCATTAATTCTACGGCAACGATGCAGCGATCATCGGTTTGACGATCATCCAATAATTCATTCTTGATGCCGTGAACTAATCTGTTACGCCAGAAAAAGAAGAAAGCCATACCAAAGGCTGTGCATAGTACGGTACCTTCAAACATTATAGGAGCCCAACTAGGTGTAAATCTTACCGGTTTGTTACCGATGTTCATGGGCCAATCGTGCACATACATATACCAAATCATGGTAGTTACCAAAGTAAGACCAGTAATTGCGCAAAAAAACGCAATTCTTGCTAATTTACTTCTTCTAACACCGATAACTCTATCCAAACCGTGAACCGGGTAAGGAGTATATACATCATGAATCTTAACACCGTTGTGCACCAATTCCGAGGTAGCAGCTACTAAACTGTCTTCGTCTTCCCATACACCAATCAGCATTTTATTGCGATTGCGTAGGCTTAAATTTTTATCCAAAATTCCCATTATGGTGATTCCTTATATATTATTCGCGATTGCGAAGAATTGATTTAACTTCAGCCATGTTTATCACTGGCAAATATTTAGCAAACAAGAAGAAGCAAGTAAAGAAGATACCAAACGTACCTAAGAACAAGCCAATCTCTGTTAATGAACCTGCATACATTACCCAACTTGAAGGCAAATAATCTCTGTGCAAAGAGGTAACAATGATTACGAAACGCTCAAACCACATACCCACATTTACCACAATACTCATAATGAATATAAACCAAGGTGTAGTTCTTGCCCAACGGAACCAAAATACCTGAGGAGCAATCAAGTTACAACTCATCATACTCCAATATGCCCACCAATAAGGACCAAAAGCACGGTTAATAAATGCATATTGCTCGTACTCTACTCCAGAATACCAAGCGATGAAGAACTCCGTTAAATACGCAATACCCACAATAGAACCCGTTACCATGATAATCTTAGTCATAGCGTCCAAGTGTCCAATTGTGATGTAGTTCTCATAATTCATTACTTTTCTAGCAACTACCAACAAGGTAGCAACCATACCAAAACCAGAGAAAATAGCACCCGCAACGAAATACGGAGGGAAAATTGTAGTATGCCATCCTGGAATTACCGATGTAGCAAAGTCAGTTGATACAATGGTGTGTACTGACAATACTAACGGTGTACTTAAACCCGCCAAAATTAAAGATACTAATTCATAACGAGCCCAAGTTCTTGTACTTCCAGTCCAACCCATGGAGAAAAACCCATAAATCGCTTTTTCGGTCTTTCCTTTAACCTTATCTCGGATTGTAGCAATATCAGGAATTAAACCAATATACCAGAACAATAATGACACCGAGAAATAGGTTGAAATCGCAAATACGTCCCACAACAACGGAGAGTTAAAATTCACCCATAAGGAACCAAATGCGTTTGGTAAAGGCAAAGCCCAATAACCAACCCAAACTCGACCCATGTGGAATACTGGGAACATAGCCGCACAAACAACGGCAAAAATGGTCATTGCTTCCGCTGAACGGTTTATACTCATCCGCCATTTTTGTCTAAACAACAACAAAACTGCTGAAATTAGTGTACCTGCGTGACCAATACCAACCCAGAATACAAAGTTAGTAATATCCCAACCCCACATTACAGATTTATTGATGTTCCAAACACCAATACCAGTCCACAACGTGTAAAATAAACTGGCTACAAAAATCCCTAAGAAAACGATGGATAATGAAAATCCAATTTTCCAAGAGGTAGATGGTTTGTTTAAAATAGGGCGCGCAATATCGCGGGTTACATCAGCGGCGGTTTTATCGCCTGTAACCAATCTGTCCCTAATTATTGAATCGTGTATCATTCGGATGTAGATTGCTTGAGGTTAGACATTATCATTATTACGAATCTTGGTCATGTACATAACAGAAGATTGAACGTTTAATTCATCAAGAACTGTGAATCCTCTTTCGTTTTTGTACAACTTACTTACCTCGCTATTCGGATTATGTAAATCACCGAATACGATTGCATTAGATGGACAAGCCTTCATACAAGCAGTTTTTACTTCTACTTCGTTTGGAGATTTTCCTTCGCGCTTTGCTTTCAACTTACCTTCCTGAATTCGTTGAACACAGAAAGAGCATTTTTCCATTACACCACGTGTTCTAACAGTAACATCAGGATTGATAACCATTTTACCCAATGGATTATTGAAATGGAAATCAAAGTTATCGTTATCGTTGTAACGGAACCAGTTGAATCTTCTTACTTTATATGGACAGTTGTTACCGCAGTATTTAGTACCGATACAACGGTTATAAGTCATTTGGTTTAATCCTTCAGAACTGTGAGTTGTAGCTAATACCGGACAAACAGTTTCACAAGGAGCTGCAGCACAATGCTGACACATCATTGGTTGATGGATAACCTCTACATTTTCCCAATGAGCATACTCTCCGTTATCAGAACCGTCTACTTTGGCAATCTCTTTTTCACGGGTTAACGCCTCATTCTTCGTATTGAAAGAATAATAACGATCGATACGAATCCAATGCATTTCGCGACGTAAACGTATTTCATCTCTTCCTACAACTGGAACGTTATTCTCAATCGAACAACTAACCACACAGGTACCACAACCAGTACAAGCATTTAAGTCGATAGCCATTGCCCATAAATGATTTGGAGCGCCATCTTTTCTGTATTCGGCTTTTTCCCAAATTGTGTAGATATGAGGCTTGGGTTTATCGTTACCTGCTTTTGGATTCTTTTTCCAAGCTTCGAAAGTAGATTCTCTTACGATATCTCTACCCTCAATAGAATGGTGCGTTTGTGTTTGTGCTAATTGATAATCTTCGTCACCCTTTTCAACACTTACACCATTAACAACATAACTTCTATTACCTGTGGTACTTGAAACAAAGTTGTAAGCGTTTACACCTATAGTATCATACCCTTTATCTATGCTACCTCCTACTTTACCTGCATGTGTTCTACCATACCCTACTGCTAATGCAATGGTGTTATTGGCTTGACCAGGCTGAATTAACGCAGGTACATTATTAAATACAACATCCCCGGCTTTTACATTTACAGTATTACCTTCCGTTATACCTAATTTTTGAGCAAGTGATTTTGGTAATGATACATAGTTATCCCAAGTTACTTTACTTACAGGATCTGGCATTTCATGCAACCAAGGATTATTACCATGCTGACCATCACGAACGCCGGTTGCTTGATATAGAACCAAGTCAATTCCGTTTGTCTTTGATGCTGCACTAACAGCAGCGGCCAATGCAGAAACATCGCCAGCATATGCTACTGAGGTACTTGCAGCGGGTGTAGTTGAAACAACACCTTTTTCAAGGGCTGCATTGAAGGCTTCATCGCTCGTTAAAGTAGTCGACCAATTATTTCTTACAAATAAATAATAAGGAGAGGCTTTAAATTTCTGGGAGAAAATACCTTTGGCAGCAAAAGGATCTTTTTCAACAGCTGGCACAGAACCTGCAAATGCTAATAAAGACCATTGCGCTTGACGGGTATTAAATACATGACCGATAGTAGGTTGAGTTAAATGATAAACTCCTGACTGTGGTTCTGCATCGTTCCAACTTTCCAAATAATGAGAATCTGGACAAACATACTGACAAACACTAGCTGTTTCATCTTTAGAAGATGCAAAAGAAATTGAAACCTCTGCTTTTTTAATCGCAGCAGTCCAGGATTCTTTATTGTTGTTATAAACTGGGTTTGCGTTGTAGAAAATTACGGCTTTTATAGATCCTGCATTTAATCCTGTTAACACAGAAGACATGGCAGTATCATTGCCTTGATATTGCTTACTGTAATTAGTCAAGTCTAACGTGGCACCGTAGTTACCTAACAACACATTAATCGCATTTACGATCTTTTGTACGTTAGTATCATTTGATCCGCTTACTACTATTGAATTGCCTTTAGCCGCTAACAAAGCGTCGGCAGATTTTTTAATCGCATTACCGGCCAATTCTCCCTGTTGAACTACTGGAATTTGTTTAGCTCCAGTAGACTGTGCAATGGCATTATACAAGGAAGATACATACAACAATTCTTGAGATGCACGCATTGGGAATCTGTAATCCGCATTGGTACCTGTCATACTCAAACTACTCTCAAATTGAATATGTTTAGACATGCCACCTTCTACGGATGGAATTCTATGAATCGAATAGCCTTTGGTAAATTCTACCGGTGATATCCAAGTTCCTAAGAAATCTGCAGCGAAACTCACTACTACTTTCGCCTTATCAAAGCGGTAGGTTGGTAACACGCGTTTTCCAAAATCACTCATGTTTGCATCCAACATTCCACTATATGAAACGGCATCATACATTACATGTTCAGTAGTAGGATACGCAGATTTGAAGGCATCTATAGCTTTCAATGTTGAGGGTGAGTGAATAGAATTTGAAACTATTACAATCTTACCATTGGAAGAAGATATCGATTTTAGTTTCGATGAAATTTCAGCATCCAAAGCTGACCAGTCTGAATTTTCAGAACCATTCACCAATGGATTTGCTAATCTCTCATTATCGTATAATGACAAAATGGAGGCTTGTCCAACTGCACAAGTACCCCCTCTTGAGATTACCGAATCTGAATTTCCGTCGATTTTAATCGGGCGTCCTTCTCTAACTTTCACTTCTACACCGCACGATGCAGAACATCCACCGCAGGTTGAACGATAATAGTTTGCAACTCCTGGTGTTACATCTTCTGGCTTAACTAAATAAGGAACAGCGTGACGAACAGGCGTCTTGTAACAAGCTGCTAAAGCAACTGCTGTTACACTAAAGCCGAAGTATTTTAAAAAGTCGCGGCGATTGGCCTGTAATTCAACTCCATTTTCGTTGAATACTTCATCCAATGGAAGATTTTCCTGAAACTCATTTTTTTGAGCTGCAAGGAATTTAGGATCTCTCGATAACTCTTCCTCGCCTTTCCAATATTTTATATTGCTAGACATTTGTTTGTTTCTCAATTTTAATA
>JBJOFM010000165.1:0-3010 GCA_046048755.1 Bacteroidota bacterium
TTGGTATCCTTGATGTTGGACAAAAATTCCTCTTTCGGGCCGATGGTTTGCTTCCAAAAAATTGCATCTGCATACTCAGCCGCTTTCATTAAGTGCGTTAAACATTTTCGTTCTGCAGCACTCAATAAGGCCGTATCTGTGGTTAAAGTTACCCGTTTGTAAGAAGAAAGTCGCTGAGCCAATTCTTGAGAGGACATCACAGGTGCAATCTCCTTCTTTCCTGCCATCGCGCCCTTATTATTCGCAGCGGAAACCGGCTTACTGCTGCTAGTGGACGGCTTGGATTTTTTCGGGGAATTGGACTGTCCTGTGCTTGTTGCTGGAAACATTGCTGCAGCTGCAGAAACGCCAACCCATAACCATGTGCTCTTCATAAATTCTTAACTTACAAACCTAATCAGTTTTACCCATAATTTAGAAAATCCCCCATGAAAATAAACGAACTTAGTGCTACCTTAATCGGATATTTATTCATTTCCAAAGACTAATTCCAGCATTGCCGCATAATTTGGATAGGCAAATGCCTTAATTTTGAATTCGCATTTTAGAATCACAAACACTTGGAATCGTTAAACCCCATTTCCTTATCCCATTTGCAGTCTGCCATGCCCAATTACGGTGGTAATATCGCTTGCGAATCGGGCCATTTTCCCGTGAGTTACTTGGAACTTTCCAAACCTACCGGGAAATACGTTTACCGATGGGTACTCAAATTGGTTTCAAGAATTAGCGCCAAAGGATTTATCCAATACAGCGGAAATGCGTGCACCCCAGGATTACACTTTCCTCACTTCAACCCCAACAAAGGACTAGAACAATTCCAGTCTTCCCCTTGTGGAGTATTGATTGTAAATGTATTGAACAACCAACCCCACAAAGATGCCATACAAATACCAGGCGAACCATTCATGAATTTAAAAATAAATTCGGAATGGAATACGTTGGACGATTATTTAATGGCCATGTCATCCAAATACCGGGTACGCAACAAAAAAGTCCTCAGTGTTTCTCAAACTGTTGAAAAAAGATTACTAAGCGAACTTCCCCCCTCCGAATGGGTTGCTCCTTGCGCAAGACTTTTGGGAAAAACACTCAAACAAAAAACCCTTGCTATATCTCCCAATTTATCGGAAATGCTGTTTAATTTCAGCCGATCGTTGAAGGAAGATTTCAAGGTTTGGGGGTATTACCACGAAGACGAACTGATTGGGTTTATCACAGCAATTACCTCTGACCAAAGTGTTTTTGCTATGCATTTGGGCATTAACGATGCGTTTGCAGAGGAATTCTCTTTGTACCAGCGAATGATGATAGACACCATCGAATGGTGCATACTAAATAAAAAAACCGCGCTGTGCATGGGTCGTACCTCCACCGAAATCAAAAGTACACTAGGCGCAGAACCCATCGAAAATAGTTTTTTATTCTACAGCAAAAGCAGAATTATTCGAATCATACTGAAATTTTACCGGAATTTCATCCATACATCCAAGCCCTATGTAATTCGAAAACCCTTCAAAGAGCAAAAAAACCAACCTGTGCTGGAAAACGCGTAAATTGCGTTCGGCATGAAACTTTCCACTTACAAATACTCCTACATTTTATGGTCGGTTGCCTTGGCAGGATTCACAACCACACAAGTATTAGCCCAAACCAGCTCTCCTGCAACTAATCCCAGAGATGTAAACACCAATAAATTTTTCTACGAGTTAATCAATCTCTCCAAAAACAAAGAGCAAAGCGCCTACAACTTCAGCCCAGCCGTAAAATTACCATGCTTGCGCGTAGAAGATCAGTGCAGAACCTCCACCTGCTGGAGTTATTCTACCTTGAGTATGTTGGAAAGCGAGTTGCTCAGAACCAACAAAGGAGAGCATAATTTATCGCAAATGTACGTAGCTCGCTGGGCCTACGTAGAGAAGGCAAAAATGTTTTTGCGCATGAACGGCAAACACAATTTTGATCAAGGCGGTGAGGGCCACGATATTCCATCTATTATAAAGAAATACGGTATTGTACCGGAAGAAGTTTATACTGGACTAAAAAATGGTGCTACTCGCCACGATCATGCCGAAATGATCGCGGTACTGA
This sequence comes from Bacteroidota bacterium, assembly GCA_046048755.1. Taxonomy (GTDB): domain Bacteria; phylum Bacteroidota; class Bacteroidia; order NS11-12g; family UBA955; genus JAGKXC01. The sequence continues at coordinate 2,092 of JBJOFM010000165.1, forward strand.
AAGGCTATATGGAAGCATTGGTTAAACGCGATCCCGGCACGTATTCCATTGATTGGATCAAAGGCTTAGAAGGAATTTTGGATGCCTACTTAGGCCCTGTACCTAGCACATTCTCCTATCAAGGCAAAACTTATACACCCGCTACATTCGCAAATTTCTTAGGTCTGAACATGGATGATTATGTGGCACTTACAAGTTTTACCCATCATCTTCCCTACGAGTACTTCCCCATCGAGGTACAAGACAACTGGGCCATGGATAGAGCTTGGAACCTACCATTGGATGAGTTTACACAAACGGTAAAGGACGCATTAAGCAAAGGTTATACCATTGCCTGGGCTGCAGACGTGAGCGAAAAAGGCTTTTCATTTCGTGATGGATTAGCGTTAGTGCCCGAAGACGAATCCACAATCCAAAAAATTGGAAAAGACAACGCAGGATTTAACGATGCCGGGGCCGAGAAAAAAAGCAACGCCTTTTCCGAGCCCGTGGAAGAAAAAATAATTACCCCCGAAGTCCGGCAGGAAGCCTTTGACAAACAAACCACCACCGATGACCACGGCATGCACATCGTGGGGATGAGTTTAGGCAAAGACAACAAAACGTATTTCTTAGTAAAAAACTCTTGGGGTTCTGGTAATTATTTGGGCGGAATGTTCTACGTTAGCGAAGCGTATTTCCGTTATAAGACCATTTCGGTGATGCTTCACAAAGATGCCTTGCCAAAATCCATTAGCAAGAAAATCAATTAAAGGATAAATCGTATCTTTGCGCCACTTTTCAATTATGATTATCGGCGTACCCAAAGAAATTAAAAACAACGAAAATCGCGTTGCACTTACTCCTGCTGGAGCTAGCGAATTGGTAAAACACGGTCATACCGTTTATGTTCAACACACTGCGGGTAATGGCAGTGGAT
>JBJOFM010000166.1:0-2530 GCA_046048755.1 Bacteroidota bacterium
GGATTGTATGGAGCGAAAAACTTATTGGGAATAATACTAAATTTGAATTTACCATTTCCTAAATTTTTCATCGCCAATTGATCGAAATTTCCGGTTGTTTTCTCATTCGCTGCTATGGAGATAAAGGTGTTGGCACCGGTTCTAGCCTTTATAAATACGTAAAAATCTTCTTTGTCTTTTAAGGAGTCCTTATCTTCAATATTTCTATCATAAAAAACGGTAAATACATCATTCCCGCTAATACTTAACGTGTCTTTTGTTTTACGTGACGGAAAACAGGATACTTTTTCTGGACCCGAAACAGGAGCAACAAAATCTATTTTTAAATCCTCTGTTTTGCATTCACTACCGTTGGCACCAGCGGCACCATCTTTAAATTTAACTAATAAAGAAATGTCTTTAGCGTATAAATCACCGGCGGAAACTTCATAAAATTGGGTGGGAATCATTCGGAAATAATACACATCGTCACCAAAGTGATTTAATTTCAGCGCTTCGTTACTTTCGTTCCATTTTCCATTGTTTAGAGGATGTCCTGCAGGGTGTTCTTTCGGCGACCAGGTCCACATGTAAACAGGTTGTGTAGCACCTAGCATATTTGCCGCGCCTGCAAATTCGCATTTTTTCAAGTCAACCCATAGGGTTATGGAATCATTGGGATTGATAGGATCTGGAGTAGCCCAAGCTTTTTGTGCATTCGCTGTATTCACAAGCGTTGATGTAAGCATCAAACTAACTATTCCGGTAAATAATTTTGTAATTTTCATGTAAGTATTATTTGCGCATGAACCATAAATGATAACTAACGGTGCGTTTTCCACCGCACAGCTTATTGAACTTCAAGATGAGGTTAGGATCGCGAGGTCTAACGGGTTTCAATAGGGAAACTGTAGATTCTTCGGGCAATCCTTTTTCGAAAATTATGGCATTGGGATAATCGACGTTATTAAATTCCCATTTCCCAGACTGTTTGGGGAATAATAAGCTACCAGAACCTGGGTTAATTGTAAAATCACCGGTTGCGCTAAAACTAACCTCCATCGGAGTGCCATCGATATAAACATCGCTAACATCCAACAATGTATCGCTTTCAACAAAGGCTAGTTGTTTATTAACGTCAATTTGATCAACCTTGTACAGTACCCAAGATGCTTGGGTTAGTCCCTCGGTCTGACTTGGAGCTGGTTCCAATATTTTTTTCTCGGGTTTACAGCTTTGTAGGGCAGATACGATGGCTGCACTTGCAAATAGTATAATTAATTTGGTGGTTTTCATTAGTTGCATCCTCCAGTTGGATTAATTTCAAATATAGAAGTCTGTTCGGTTATAGGGAATTGTAGCATAAATCCTGGGCAATTCCATTCATGACCTCGAACAAACATTTTTTCACCTTCAATAGCCCCTAAACGTTTAATTTCATGGGTTCTGTCCCCCTGGAATAATAGCTCAATTCTCCGCTGATAACGAGTTTCTGCAATTACATCATTGGCAGTTGCACTCCCGTCCAATTTTCTTGAATCATTGGAGTATGCTCTGGCGATAATTGCATTTATATCATCAATGGCTTTGGATACATCGGATCCAGTTTTTGCTAATGACTCGGCACGTATCAAGTGCATTTGCGTTAAATGTAAAATTGGAACATCAAAGAAGGGAGCATTGAATGCTTCGGATTTAATAAATTCGTTAGCCGCACCTGCATTCACTTTGGTTAGCATTTTTTGACGTAAATCCGCCGTGTCAGCTATTGAGGCATAGAAAGCTCTATCCAATTGGCATGTAGGATTTCCTGGTGAGTAATTATCGCTGTAACCTCCACTGCGTTTATCGCTTGCACTGGTACTTACAATGGCAAAGATGTATTCGCTGGAGGCTTTGGGTGTAAATAAATTAACGGTATCCGATAATTGGTATTTGCCACTCTCGATAACTTCAGTGGCTGCAGTTGCAGCATTGCTGTATTGACCCATTTGAAAATACACATGAGCCAAAAGTGCTTTCGCAGCGTATCTGTTGGCGTAATTTCCATTCTCTACCGGTAGTAATTGTTGTGCATCATTTAAATCGGCAATAATCGCTTCATATGCTTCCTTTACCGATTTCCGTGCTTGAGGTTTTGTTGATGCCGTGGTAACAATGGCGATTCCGGGATGCGAATTATCGGGAGTATATCCATAAGGATGGGCATACAATCGTACGGCCTGAAAGTGGGAGAGGGCTCGTAAAAATTTAATCTCCCCGGTGAATCTGTTTTTTTCTTCTTCCGTTAAGGATACCTTTTCCATGTTATCCTGGACGAAGTTAGCACGGAAAATTATCCTATAAAGATTGGCGTAATGGCCACCCGAAGTAGAGTTGAAAAACAATACATTATGGGTGAAAACTTCGCGTAAATCGTTGTTGTTGGGGATCGTCAAATTATCAGACATCATTTCACTCATCATTTGTGAAAATCCGCCAAACGTATTCGCCATCTCGTTGTAACTACTGTTCAATAAACGCTGCAGATCATCGGGTGTTTTTATAGCAC
>JBJOFM010000167.1:0-3121 GCA_046048755.1 Bacteroidota bacterium
ATTATCACCTTTTCCAATGTGCTACTAAGCCTAATTCGAGTATTTCCGTCTTGTTTTCCATATCGAATTGAATTATAGACCAAATTAGTTAAGACCTGAGCAATTCTTGGTCTGTCGGCCATAACTACATACCCCTCCCCCATTGCAGCAATCACTTGAACGGAGATGTTTTTTTCTTTTGCTTGGAGCTCCATGCTCTCGGCAATTTCATGGCATAAATTCAACAAATCAAACTCATCCATATTTAACGTTAAGAATCCGCTTTCGTACTTGGTTATGGTGTCTAAATCACTAACAATTTGAGCCAGTCTTGCCGAGTTTTTGCTGGCTTTTGACAAAAATGTTTGCAACGTTTCACGATCAATTTCGGGGTCGTCTAAGACAGCATCGATATACCCTTGAATCGCAAAAATGGGAGTTTTCAATTCGTGCGCTACGTTACCGATATAATCTCTACGGTAATTTTCCAGTTTGTTCAATCGATCCATCTCTTGCCTGCGCTGTTGAATCAAGGAAATAAAGGCCTCGCGAGTATCCTTAGGTTCTTGGGATTTATTGCCAGAAATACCCGCATCTTCTAATTCTTCGCTTGGCGCCGTAATGATATCGGTTAAATTATGCAACAATTCTTGCTCTCTTCGATACCAAAGCAAACTCACAATTACGATGGCCAATAGCAATAAAAAAACAACTACGGTTAACCATTTTGCGGATAATTGTATAGCCAAGAAGGTTGAACTACAGGTTTGGATGTTTATGTTGTTTGCTATGGATTTAACAGCGATCATATTGGTACATTTTTATACAGTGAAATTTTGGGATGAAGAAACAAAGGTGGGGGTACTCTCTAACATTATCATTAATAAATGATTTATACAATGTTAACAAGCAAAGATTAACCTTTTGTATTTATTGCAAAAATCAATGCGCATTTTTATTTTGTGTTTGTTGAAATAGACAATTTTTGCAAATACAGGTTTACAAATTGTGCAAACTGCGGTAAGTTTCAAAGTTAACTTTGTAAACTATGCAATGGCCAGATTATAATGAGGACAATTTACATTCATCGGGTTCTGGGGATATTCCCCCGTTTTTGGATGGCTTAAATCCTCCGCAACAACAGGCGGTATTACAAACTGACGGGCCAGTTATGATTATTGCCGGTGCCGGATCTGGCAAAACGCGCGTAATTACCTATCGAATAGCCTGGCTGTTGCAACGCGGGGTAGATGCCTTCCAAATACTATCGCTCACCTTTACCAATAAAGCGGCACGCGAAATGCGAAATCGAATTGAATCTGTGGCCGGCGGACAGGCAAAAAATCTATGGATGGGGACTTTTCACTCCATTTTCGCCCGTGTATTAAGACAAGAAGCAGAGAGAATTGGATATCCTTCTAATTTTACTATTTACGATTCTGAAGATAGTAAAAGCCTACTTAAAACCATTATCAAAGAAATGAATTTAGACGATAAAGTCTACAAACCGGGGATGGTATTAGGCAGAATTTCCATGGCGAAAAACAATCTCTTAGAAGCCCATCATTACAAAGAAAAAGATGAATTAGTGGCCCAAGACACGGCAGCTTCTAGGCCTAAATTTGCTGAGATTTTTAGTGAATATACGAAACGATGTTTCCGTGCTGGAGCCATGGATTTCGACGATATTCTTTTAAACACCTACAAATTGCTTAACAATCACTTAGATGTTTGTAATAAATGGCAGCATAAGTTCAAATACATCATGGTGGATGAGTACCAAGACACCAACCACGTTCAGTACATGATAACAAAGAAATTAGCTGCTGTATATCAGAACTTATGTGTTGTAGGCGATGATGCGCAAAGTATTTATGCATTCCGTGGTGCCAACATTCAGAATATTTTAAATTTCGAACGCGACTATCCCGAGGTTAAAATTTATAAATTAGAGCAAAATTATCGTTCAACAAAAACTATTGTTCATGCCGCTACATCGGTAATAAAAAACAACAAAAAACAACTTGAAAAAGAAGTATGGACAGCCAACGAGGACGGGGATAAAATCAAATTGGTTCATAATTCTACCGAAGGTGAAGAAGCGAAACGGGTGGCTGATTTCATTACGGATATCAAGTTAAGGGAACATTTTCCTAACAAAGCATTTGCAATTTTATACCGCACAAATTCGCAGAGTAGAGCATTTGAAGAGGCATTACGCAGACAAGGTATCGATTATAAAATTTACGGTGGGATGAGTTTTTACCAACGTAAAGAGGTAAAAGACTTGTTGGCGTATTTGAGGTTAACGGTGAATCCTACCGATGAAGAAGCATTGAAACGGATTATAAACTACCCAGCGAGAGCCATTGGTGATACAACATTAAATCGGTTAATTTTATTAAGTTCTCAGCACGGAGTCCCCCTTTGGGAGGTTATCAAATCGGCCAAACATTTCCCAGATTTGGGCAGCGCCATCGGCAAATTGGAAAATTTTGCACTCATGATGCAGAGTTTCATGACCATGCTAGACGATCATAACGCCTATGACTTGGCCATGCATGTTGCAAAACAAACCGGATTAATGCGATTGTTGTATGACGACAAATCCGTAGAAGGAGTTTCTCGTTATGAAAACATTACGGAATTACTCAATGGTATTCAACAATTTACAGAAGACGACGAAAGCGAGAAAGAAAAGACCTTGCCCAATTTTTTGGAAGAAGTTGCACTGTATACAGACGATGAGAAATCCAAAGATCCAGATCGAGACATGGTTTCATTGATGACTATTCATGCATCGAAAGGATTGGAATTTCCCGCGGTATTCATCGTTGGTTTGGAAGAAAATTTATTTCCATCTCAATTATCCCTGCACTCTCGGGCAGAATTGGAAGAAGAAAGAAGATTATTTTATGTAGCAATTACCCGGGCCGAACAAAAGTTATTTTTGAGTTATGCCACGTCGCGTTTTAAATATGGAAGTTTGATTCCTTGCGAACCTTCTCGATTTGTGGAAGAGATTGACGCAAAATACTTGGATATGCAATTTGCTACACGAAAACCAAGCGCAGGTGATGGTTGGGATGTATTGATGGACAGACAAAGTCAACGCGGGGAAACCAGCGGCTACTTACAACGA
>JBJOFM010000168.1:0-7439 GCA_046048755.1 Bacteroidota bacterium
GTACCCAACCCGCTGGTAATAAATCCTGATTGTCATCCAACACAACCGTAGCTCCCTCGTGTTTCAACTCTTCGATAAGTGGCGTGCTGGTTTTATCGTAACCAAATACCTCTAAGCCAAGATGCAACAAATACCTAGCGATAGCACTCATGCCAATACCTCCGATACCCAAGAAATAGGCTTTGGAATAATGGTTTATAGGTTTTATGGTATTATGCATGCGATGATTTATTTAGAATTTGGTCGATTTGATCTACGATTGTTACCGTAGCCTTCGGCTTGGCAAGCTTTTGTAGATTTTCTTTGAAAGTTTCGCGTTTTTGGGTGTCGTTGATGAGGTCGATAATGCTGTTGTAAAGCTTTTGGCTGCACTCCTGATCTGCGACCACCGTTGCTGCATTAACTCCACTAAAGACCTGTGCATTTTTTGTTTGATGGTCGTCTGTAACATTTGGTGAAGGCACCAAAATAGCTGGGGTACCAATAATTGCTATTTCGGACAGCGTTATGGCTCCCGCACGTGATACAACGACATCCGCCATGGCCATAGCGATTTCCATGGAATCGATGAACGGCGATACATAGATGGGGGTAGTAGTACCTTGTTGGTGTACTTGATTAATTTGGGTTGTTATTTCCGATTGGTGACTATTCCAAAAACGTTCGCCAGTTTGCCAAATTATTTGGATATTGCCCATAAGCAATTGGGGGAGATGCTTTAAAATGGTTTCGTTGATGGTTCTTGCGCCTAAACTGCCCCCCGTTATGAATAGGGTTGCAGTACTTTTGGGGTTAAGTCCCCATTTCTTAGATGCTTCTTGAACTAGTTGTTCCTTTCCTTCCGAATTTTGTACCGCTATTCCTGTTTTAATAATGGCATCTCGAACAGGGTTACCTGTAAATACCCAGTTGCCTTTGGGAAAGAACTTTTGCATATCGGGGAAACCGGTGCAAACAATGGAGGCCTTAGGACCTACTGCTTTATTGGTTAATCCCGCAAATCCGTTTTGTTCCTGCAGGATTACGGGAATTTGCATTCTGCTGGCCATAAAACAGACGGGTAAACTAACATATCCACCGGTTCCAATAACCGCATCTGGTTTAAATTCTTTAATGATATTCCTGGATTTGAAAATACTTAAAATCGCTTTGAAGAGTACCGAAATATTTTTAGGTGACAATGATCGTTGCAGTCCTTCAACCGGCAACCCTACAATTTGAAAACCCGCATCGGGAATTTTAGTCATTTCCATTTTACCCAAAGCACCAACAAACAAAATTTCGGTATTTTCACCATATCGGAGAACGAGTTCTTTGGCAATTGCAACGGCCGGGAAAATATGTCCGCCTGTGCCACCGCCGCTGAGAATAAACCGCTTATTGTTGTTAGATTTCATGGTTGATTATGCATTGTTTGCGGCGGAAGATTGTATGGTTGAAGCTTCTGGACTTACGCTTCCGGGGCCTTGGGTAGAGGCCTTCATTTTTTCGTCTTGGATGAATTTTGTTACCCCTAAAATTACCCCGAATCCAATGGAATTCATGAACAAACTGGTACCACCCATACTTACAAGTGGTATGGTTAATCCCGTTACAGGTAATATCCCCACGGCAACACCCATGTTAACGAAGGCTTGAATCGACATACTTAAACCCAGTCCTAGGGCCATTAAAGCACCAAAGGCGCGGGAACTTTCCACTACTATTTTAATGCATCGAATAATTAGTAACACAAAACATCCCATAACTACAATGCCACCTACCATTCCATATTCTTCTACGATAATGGCAAAAATGAAGTCGGAATAGGGGTGCGGTAAAAACGCTCGTTGGGTTGAATTCCCTGGACCTTTGCCAAACAAACCGCCTTCTGCTACGGCGATCATGGATTGGGTTTGTTGGTAATTCCCGTTACCATCGTCCTTGCCGATGAAGGTTTCGATTCGCTTTTTCCATGTAGGAATTCGGGTATGTTCCAAACCATCGGTATTTACACTGAGAAGTATTGACCCTAATACAGCAATGAGCAACATGCCGGTGCCTGTTAATAGTCCGATGTATCGAATATTAACTCTACCAATAAACATCAACAATACACTGGTTAGAAAAACTACTAATGCAGTACTCAAGTTTTCTGGGAAAATGAGCCCTACAACCAGAATAATTACTAAGAGTACATGTCGAAAGACTTTAAAACTATCAATTTCTTCTTGCTTTTTGGATAAATATCGGGCTATGTACATGATAAGGAATAACTTAGCAGCATCTGAGGGCTGAAAGGTTATTCCTAGGAAGGGTATGGGGATTACTCGGGTGGCATTGTTGATTTCGCTTCCGGTAAAGAGTGTGATAAATAATGCTCCAATGGACAGCCAAAGAAATACTTGTGAAATCCGGGAGTAATATTGAAAAGGTATTAGGTGGGTGGCATACAGGAGAATAAGGCCGATTACTAAGAATCCGGCATGACGGAAGAAATAGAACTCGATGTTTCCGTCTTGTTTGTTAAAGGCTAACGTGATGGTAGCGCTGTAAACAGCCAACATCCCAATCAGAGACAGGGTGATGATGATGTACCAAATCCAGCGATCGCCTTTGAATAAATGACCGTATTTCCTAGCCATAACTGATTTATAAATTGCGAACTGCCTCTTTAAATTGTCTTCCTCGGTCTTCGTAGTTATCGAACAAATCGAAACTTGCACAGGCAGGCGATAGCAATACTACATCGTCGGTCATAGCCATTTTAGAGGCCACATGTACAGCTTCCTTGGCCGATTGGGTATTGATTATCAAATCCACATCGTTTTGGAAGGCTTGGTGAATTTTTCTATTATCCACTCCTAAGCAGATGATCATTTTTACTTTGTCTTTCACCAATGCTTTTAAAGAGTTGTAATCGTTACCTTTATCCACTCCGCCGCAAATCCAGATAACGGGTTTTTCCATGCTTTCTAAGGCGTACCACGCAGAATTTACGTTGGTTGCCTTGGAGTCGTTGATGTATTCAACACCGGTAATTCTGGCTACAAATTCCAACCGGTGTTCTACGTTTTGGAAGTTGGTGAAGCTTTCACGAATGCTGTCTTTGCGCACTTCCAAAAGGTTAGCTGCAACGGCCGCAGCCATGCTGTTGTAAGCGTTGTGTTGTCCGCGAACGGTAAATGTTTTCATATCGAGTTCTAAGGTTGTTTTTGTGTTTATGTGTATGATTTGTCCAAGTGCCCAGGCTGCCAATTGGTAGTCTGCATGGGATGGTTGTTCAGTTTGAAATAAGCTAAATCCAAGACGCTTACTTTTGGGAGGCATCATGGGAATAGCAGAGAGCGTTAATTCGTCATCCGCTGAGTGAATGAAGAAATCTTCTTCGGTTTGGTTCATGGCGATACGCATTTTACTTAGTTGGTAGTTTTCCAATTTGTAATCGTATCGGTCTAAATGATCGGGAGTAATATTGGTAAGTATGGCGATGTGGCAACGGAAATCCTTGATTCCATCCAATTGGAATGAACTGATTTCTAAAACGTAGATATCGTAATTTTTCAACGCAACGGAACGAGCAAAACTGTCGCCAATGTTTCCTCCTAATCCTACATTTAAGCCAGCCGATTTTAATAGGTGGTAGGTGAGTAGGGTTGTGGTGGTTTTCCCGTTTGTTCCAGTAATTCCTATAATGGTAGCCTTGCAGTATCGATATCCAAATTCAATTTCGGAAATGACCTCGATACCTAATTCTTTTGCTTTTTTAACAATAGGCGCTGTGTCAGGTATTCCAGGACTTTTTACAATTAAGTTGGCTGCAAAGATGCTGCTTTCGGTATGCGTTTCTTCCTCCCAGATTACGCCCCATTTGTTGAGTTCCGTTTTGTATTTCGGGGCGATTGTACCTTTATCGGAGACAAAAACCTCCCACCCTTGGGTTTTGCCCAAGACAGCAGCTCCAGCGCCGCTTTCTCCTGCTCCAAGTATTACAAGGTTTTTTGTCATCTTCGATTAACGTAATTTTAATAGGGCGATAGTTGCCAACACCAACACAATGGTTACGAGCCAGAATCGTAAGGTTATTTTACTTTCAGGGATGTTCTTTTTCTGGAAGTGGTGATGTAGGGGCGACATCAACAGCAGTCTTCTTCCTTCCCCATATTTGCGTTTGGTGTATTTGAACCATCCTACTTGGAGCATGACACTCAAGCTTTCGGCAAAGAAAACTCCGCATAAAATGGGAATCATTAATTCCATTTTGATGATGATAGCAACCGAAGCAATTGCTCCACCCAAGGCCATGGAACCGGTGTCTCCCATGAATACCTGTGCTGGATAACCGTTATACCATAGGAATCCTAGGCAAGCACCAATTACTGCGGCCAAGAAGATTACCACTTCTCCGGAATTGGGTACATAGATAATATTTAAATAATCGGCGAGTTTGATGTTTCCCGCAGCATAGGCAAGTATTACTAAACCAACACCAACAATGGCGGTTGTTCCGCTGGCAAGACCGTCAATTCCATCGGTAAGATTTACGGCATTGGTAACTGCCATGACGATAAAAATGATAAATGGAACATAGATAAACCATGCGTTGTGTGAGCCCGGGATTAGATCGGAATAGTTTAATAAATTCTTGGTAATAGGTAAGTTGGTAGTTAAATCCATTTTTGCGGCACCGTGGGTATAGTCGATTGCAATAGCGAGGATGGCACCAAGGAAAAGTTGACCAATCAATTTGGTAGTAGCTTTCATCCCTTCTTTATTCTTCTTAAACACTTTGATGTAATCGTCAATACCACCTATGATGCCCATCCAGATGGTACTGATGAGCATTAAAATCACATAGACATTGTCTAATTTGGCAAAAAGCAGGGTGGGGAGGATGATCGATAAAATGATGATGATTCCACCCATGGTTGGGGTCCCTTTTTTCTGCATTTGGCCTTCTAGACCTAAATCGCGGATGGTTTCCCCAATTTGCTTTTTTTGTAGCCAGCCTATAATGCCTTTTCCTACAATTAGTGCAATTAATAGGGCCAATATACCCGCCAAGGATGCTCGAAACGAAATGTATTTGAACACCCCCGCTCCGGTAATTTGGTGTTTGTTTAAATATTCAAACAGGTAGTATAACATAGATTTATGCGATTAAATTGAAGGATTCTTGGGTGATTTGTTTGTCGTCAAATGGATGTTTTACGCCTTGAATTTCTTGGTAGGTTTCGTGTCCTTTGCCGGCGATGAGAATTACATCTCCGGGTTGGGCGAGCATGCAAGCCGTTCTTATTGCTTCTTTTCGATCGGTTATCTTCAATGTGCGTTTGAAATGCTGAGGTTCTACACCTTCTTGCATTTGTTCTATTATGGTTTCGGGCGATTCATTTCTTGGATTGTCCGATGTGAAAATTACTTTACTACTGAGACTAGCGGCAATTTTTCCCATTTGAGGACGTTTGCCTTGATCTCTGTTTCCTCCACAACCCACCACGGTAATCAGTTGAGCACTGTTCTTACGAATTTGGTTGATGGTTCCAATTACATTTTCTAAGGCATCGGGCGTATGCGCGTAATCGATGATCGCCGTAATTCGTTTTGGCCCTGGTAAGACTTGAAATCTTCCGTTCACTGTCCCTAAAGCACTCATTTTTACTGCTGTTTCCTCATCGCCGTTGGTCAATAAGAAAACCGCTGCAAAAACAGCACACAGATTATAGGCATTGAACTCACCAATCAACGGTGTCCATAATTCTTGCTTATTTAACTGTAATTGCATGCCATTGAAGTCGTGCTCTAACACCCGAACCGTGAAGTCCGCCGACTGTTTCATCGCATACGTGTATCGGATGGCTTTGGTGTTTTGGAGCATCACCATTCCGTTTTTATCGTCTTTGTTGGTGATTGCCATAGCCGATGCTGGGAGATTATCGAAAAAGGATTTTTTTGCTTTTAAGTAGTTGTCGAAAGTGCCATGATAGTCCAGATGGTCTCGAGTGATGTTGGTGAAGATTCCTAAAGTGAATGGAATGGACGCGATACGGTTTTGGTGAGCCGCGTGCGAGCTTACTTCCATAAAACAATGCGTACAACCGGCTTTAGCCATTTCGGCCATTAATTGATGTAACCCTACGATATCGGGTGTAGTGTGCGTGCTCGGTAAAATGTTTTTTCCGATTCTATATTCAACGGTTGATACCAACCCGCAGGTGTAGCCTTGTTGGGTGAAATAATCAAATAATAAAGTAGAAACCGAAGTTTTACCGTTGGTGCCTGTTGTGCCAACGATAATTAAATCGTCAATGACATTGCCATGAAATTCTTTGCAGATTTTTCCCAGTGTTTCTCGGACATCCGTACATTGAATATAGCAACAATCAGGGTTTATTTCTGCAGGTATTTCCGAACATAGAATTGCTCTACAACCTTGTGCAATTGCCTGAGGTATAAAGTCATGCCCATCTACTTGGGTTCCTTGAATAGCCGCAAATAATATTCCTGAGGAAGCCTTTCGTGAGTCGATGGTGATGTCATGGATAGCCTGAGACTGGATGTCTGCACCCAAACATTGGATCGAAGTAAGCGGTTCTAACAGTGAAAATAATGGTCTGTTCATGGTTAGAATGGTTTAAGAATTAAGTGTACAGCGTTGCCAGAGTTTTTACGGGCCGATCCAGCAGAAGGACTTTGTTCAGTAACCCTGCCATAACCGTTAAAAGTGACTTGGTACCCCATGGATTTTAACACTTTCATCGCATCGCGAATACCCATTCCGCGTACATCGGGGACCTGAGAATTATTGTACGCAACGGGTTTTAATTTTACGGAATGCGCTTCTTTGTTGGGCTCGATGAACTTAGGTATTTCCGTTATGGAATCGGATTGTAGCAATTGTGAACTAATACCTAGTTCATTGAATAGCATACGTGTTTGGTAATAATCACCCTTGAGTACACCTGGGGCTTCGGGTACCGAATATTGAGAAATAACCGGTTGGGTTTTAATATGAGTTGCATAAATTCGGTCTGAGATTTCTTTGAAAATTGGCGCCGAAATTTGAGAACCGGAATATTTAACTCCTTTGGGGGAGTTTACAACAACAATGATGGTATATTGAGGATTATCGGCTGGGAAGAATCCAGCAAATGCTGCTTGAAATTCTTTTTTATCGCCGTAACCTTTATTTCCAGAAGACAGCCAGGCAGTGCCCGTTTTACCTGCTATTTTATAGTTTTCATTCTTAATATTTGATGCAGTACCTTTATCCACTACGTTGGTGAGCATCTGGGTAAGCACTTGGGTTGTTTGAACGGAAATAGCTTCTTTATTAATGATTTTTGGTTCGATAATTTGTGGCTTTTTACCTTGAGCTCGGATTTCAGAAACCATGTAAGGCTGCATCATCACCCCTTTATTTGCTATTGTATTGTACAGCATCAATAACTGTAATGGTG
>JBJOFM010000169.1:0-21254 GCA_046048755.1 Bacteroidota bacterium
TAATATTACCCTCATTGGCTACACTTCCACAACCTTGGCTAGGTAAAAACGACAAATACATACAACGAATACGTAAAATCCGCTTACCCGCAGGAAAGTTCCCGCAAGGGATTTGGAGTTGAGCCGTTTTTGTTGCATTCGACGCTACCTGACCGATGGGTCCGTTTGCCTTACCAATACACTCGGCAGCGGAGAAACTGTTGTCCCCGTCCATATCGATCCAAACACCCGCATATTCTGCGTAGTTACAAGTGTTCTCAATGGTAATGGTAATAACCTCACCGGGAGTGACATCCATAATAGCTCCATTGGTCATGAGCTTATTGGATGGACCGGTATTGTTACAGTTCAATCCGCTGTAACTGGCCGTGGTTCCGGCCGCATTCTTGATGATAACACCGGAAAACCAATCCAGCGAACATCCTGTTGTGTTCGACGCACTGCATATTTGTGCTTCAGACTGGCCAAACCAAAGTCCGAAACTACAAGCTAACAGTGCGGCTCGAATTTTCGTAAAAGTAATTTTCATACGTATAAATTGGGTTAATTATTTCTTAAAAAACAACGCAAAATAGAGGTAGAAATGCACCCAAAAAAGAACATGAAATCTATCGTACACCCAAGAAATACAGGCAATTACAAAACACTAAAAAAACTATTCGTCTTGGTTTATTTCACTCATTTCGAAAATCCTCCGCCACGCCCCTCAACTTATGTATAAAATCTATAACAAGTGATGAAAAACAATAGTTAAATTCCAAAAAAGAGCACAAACCCAATGCTGGGGCAGTCTCAATTCGATCCATAAACTAAAAAAAAATAGCACCCGAAAAAGTGCTATTTTTTTACAATATGGTGACAAAATTATTGTAATATAATCAAATAATTAACCCGCCCATCGAGCTGATAATTCCACCAAAACATCAGAGCTTTTTTTCATGTCTTGAACACTTACAAATTCGTGTTTCCCATGGTATGCCATTTCACCGGTAAACAAGTTAGGACAAGGCAGCCCCATAAAACTCAATCTACTACCGTCGGTACCCCCACGAGCTCTAGTTAATTTAGGTTCTATGCCAACGGCTTTTATCGACTCAATAGCGAATTGAGAGATACGTGGATCCTTATCCACTACTTCTTTCATATTTCTATATTGTTCCACGATTTCAATCTCAGCGGTTGCGCCGGGCCAACGAGAAACACACTCATTCATTAAATTGGACAATCGGTCTTCATGCTCCGCCAACTTTGCCGTTTTAAAATCTCGGACGATAAACTGTACCCAAGCATGTTCCGCTACGCCACCCATGGTTACCGGATGAACAAAACCCTCCGTACCTTCGGTAGTTTCAGGGCTCCAAGAATCCTTTGGAAATGAATGCATAAAATCGGCCGCTACTTTCAAGGCATTTACTAATTTGCCTTTCGCGTACCCTGGGTGAGCGCTGATACCATAAAAATGAACCTTCGCAGCATTGGCACTAAAGGTCTCATCTTCGTAACAACCTCGTTCGCTAGCATCGAGTGTGTAACCGATATCGGCACCTAGCTTATTCATATCCAACTTGTCAACGCCCCGTCCAATTTCTTCATCGGGGGTAAACAATACACGAATATCTCCATGGGGCAATGTTGGATTTTCTACCATTCGTTGAACGAAATCCATGATAACTGCAATTCCAGCCTTATCATCTGCTCCCAATAACGTAGTACCACTGGCGGTTATAATATCATCCCCTATTCTCTCCAATAAATACGGATGATCTTTGGGGGAAATCACCTGCCCCGAATCGTCCGGCAATACGATATCTCCTCCTTGGTAGTTTGTATGAATGATAGGCTTCACACCCGTGCCCGAGCAGTCTGGCGATGTATCCATATGTGCGCAAAAACACAATACGGGTTTACCGTGACCAACATTGGATGGCAGGGTTGCAAACACATAACCAAATTCGTCCATATAGGCATCAGACAAACCCAAATCCAACAATTCTTGAACCAATACTCTGCCTAAGTCCTTTTGTTTTTCTGTACTGGGGAACGAAGTGCTATTGGGATCGCTTTGCGTATCGATTTTTACATATTCGCAAAAACGCTGTTCTATGGTCTTACTATTCATTAGGATTACAATAAGTTGGTTTAATTAAATCGGTTAAACAAGGTCGGTTAAACTCATTTCCAAGGCTTTGGCACTCAGACCCGTATTCTTTGGGTTAAATTGGTGCAAACGCATGATACTGGAACGAATAATTCCGCTCACATCCTTGAATATAGCGGTATCGGTAACTTCTGCGTCTTGCTTCATTAAATAGCCAAATACACGAGCCATTCCACAGTTTGCAATAAAATCAGGAACCACTGCGAATTGCGAATCGGCTAATTGCGAAATTGGCCCCATAAATATTTCTTTATCGGCAAAGGGGACATTGGCACCGCAACTCACTACCTCAATGCCTGCTTTTGCCATGCGAAGCACTTGATCTTCGGTTACCAAACGGCTAGCGGCACCGGGAATAAATATTTCGGCTGGCAAATCCCAAATTTTGGCATTTACTTCTTCAAAACTCATCATACCATCGCACTTCAATGCATTTCCATCTCTATTTAAAAATAACTCAACCACTTCCTCGTATCCCAAGCCTTTAGGATTGATTATCCCGCCATTTCTGTCGATTATTCCTCCAATTCTCACCCCGTATTTGGTTAAGTAGAAAGCCGCTGCTGCCGCTACATTTCCCCAACCTTGAATGATAGCAAGTTTACCGTTGAGAAACCCACCATATACCTCGTAATAATGCCTTACACCTTCAGCTACACCCCATCCGGTGATCATATCGGCAATGGTATAACCTCGATCCAAAGCGGGTGTAAGTTCTGCATTTTCAATCGGTAATAATACGCCTTTTTGCAATCGGCCGATGGCTTTCAACTTGTCCTCCGGGCTGTATGCGGTAAGATGACCATTTACAACCCCTTCCTGAGGATGCAAAATATCTAAGGCAGCCGTCATGGGAATCACTTCGTGAATTTCGTCTACGTTTAAGTCGCCACCGGTGCCATAATAATTCTTCAATAACGGTTTAACGGCTTTATACCAGCGTTCCAACACCCCTTTCTTGCGGGGATCAGCGGGATCGAAATTAATTCCGCTTTTTGCACCTCCGATGGGTGGACCGGCTACAGTAAATTTAACTTCCATGGTTTTAGCCAAACTTTCTACCTCTCGTTGGTCTAACCCTACTCGCATGCGAGTTCCACCCCCAGCAGCACCGCCTCGCAGCGAATTGATCACTACCCAGCCTTCGGCTTCGGTTTCACTGTCTTTCCAAGAAAATACGATTTCCGGTTTTTTGCCTTCAAATTTGGCAATGAGTTGTTGCAGTTTGCTGGACATATATATCTGTTGAGATTCCTTACTTAATTATTTTGAAATGCCTATTTACTATTATAATTCAAATTTTCATTTGAGATACTGAACGCTATACTAATACGTGCTGAACTTAAAATAGTTGTTATTTTCCGATAAGCGATGAAAAATCACCATCCAGTGAACCCGCTACATGATCCATTTCTGCCCCCGTTGCACTGGCCTTAATATTGATGCTATTCGATACTCGGGCAGCACCCAGCAAGGCAAAAATCAACGCCTCTTTGTAGTTCACTAATTTCGCATCTGGAACCACAATGTTAGCTTCAGTTTCCGAGCGCAAATAATCCACCAAGGTAGTATTAAATGCACCGCCGCCAGTAACCAATACCGAACACTCGTGCATAGGTTTTTGCGTTAGTGACTCCATAGCTAGCTTTACTTGAATCGCCACATGCATCACCAAGGTTTTCATTCTATCCTCTACTGGCTGATCATCAAAATCGCGCACCAAATGCCAGAAATTCTTATTGATCCATTCTCTTCCCAAACTCTTGGGATACGATTTACTGTAATAGGGTATTTCGTTCAAGGCGTTAAGTAATGGGTAAATCACGCTGCCCTTTTCGGCTATTTCTCCATTTACATCATACGCTTGGTCTAATTCGCGGGCCAATCGATTTAGGACGATATTACACGGAGCAATATCAAAAGCAATTCGTCTACCCTCGTGGTGTGCCGAAATATTGGAAAAACCACCCAAATTCAAACAAAAATCGTACTCGTTAAAAAGCAATTCATCCCCAAAGGCCACCAACGGAGCACCTTCACCGCCTAAAGCAACATCGGCACGTCTAAAATTGCTCACCACAGGGATTCCACAGAACGCATTCAGCGTAGCACCATCGCCCACTTGAGCCGTTAACCACTGACTTGGAGCATGAAAAATGGTATGTCCGTGTGAAGCCACTAAATCTATTTCTTGACCGGTCTCTTTCACAAATGCCGATACCAATTCCCCCAAATATCTTCCATAAAATATATCGGTTTTAGCATACAATTCCGCATTTTGGTATCGCAACTGTGACAATCGGACTCTCCATGTCTCGTTATACGGAATCGTTATTCCCTGTATGATATCCCCCTTCCAACCGGAAGAACTTTTTTCAACATTACATAGCGCCAAATCCACCCCATCCATGCTGCTTCCACTCATTATTCCTAATACTTTCATGCTATTTTTCCCTTGTTTAAAACGCAAATTTAACCACAATGAACGCGTTTTTGATGGTTTTTTTGTAACTATGCGGATGAACCCCTATTTATGAAACGCAAAGATTTTTTCAAAAAAGGACTTGGAGCCGCTGTAGCCACTACATTCTTACCCAATCCTTGGCTAATGGGAAATACCGATAATACCTCACATTTGTCCGATGATATATCCCTTGATAACCATTCCGATAACTTTTTGGGCAACTCCGAAATTTCCAAAAATACCGAATTCCCTACCTATACCGAGTTAGAAAACCCCTTGTCCCCCGATTGGAACAGGGTACGAAGTGAGTTTTCTATCAATCCCAAAATCACTTTCTTAAACAACGGAACCATGGGAATTACCCCAGCACCCGTATTGAAATCCTTAAACGATGCCTTTCAACATGCAGCCTCCGAAGCCGCCTACCCCCATGCCGATGGGTCCCTGGAGAAATTAATCGCAGAAATTACCGGTGCTAAGGATACGGAAATTGCCATCACC
This sequence comes from Bacteroidota bacterium, assembly GCA_046048755.1. Lineage (GTDB taxonomy): Bacteria > Bacteroidota > Bacteroidia > NS11-12g > UBA955 > JAGKXC01. Next base: position 5,124 of record JBJOFM010000169.1, read on the forward strand.
AAAAATGTAAGCGAAGGCGTAAATCTCGCTTGTTGGGCCATGGACTTAAAAGCCGGGGACGAAATCCTGATTACCAAACACGAACACGTGGGTGGTTGCGCCCCTTGGTTACACCGTGCGCAACTGGATGGTGTTAAATTGGTGGTAGTTGAGTTAGGCTCAGACGCAACCTCTACCTACGCTAATTTCGTTGCGGCCGCCACCACCAAAACCAAAGTTTTAGCGATACCCCATATCCCTTGCACCATCGGCCAAATTTTACCCATCAAAGAATTGTGTGCCTGGGCAAAATCCCGCGGTATTGTAAGCGCCATCGATGGTGCACATCCCTTAGGCATGGTGCAATTCAATATCAAAGAATTGGGATGCGATTACTACAGCGGTTGCTTACACAAATGGGTTCTTGGACCCTTAGGTACCGGTTGGTTTTATGCATCGGAAGAAATATTAGCGAAATCAGCCATCAAGCATGTAGCGGCGTATTCTGTTGATAAATTTGATATGAGTACCACACCCCCGAGTATGGGTGAATTGGTGAATAAAACGGGTCGATATTCCTTCGGAACCTTTAGTGGCCCCCTCTATGCCGGAGCCAAAACCGCTTTAAAATTCTACCAACATCTAGGACCGAAATCCGTGGAAACCCGGGTGAAATATTTATCCGCTGTGGTATATTATCACTTGTTATGGTTAAATCAAAATTCAAAAAAGTCCTTGGCCGATAGCAACTCCAAAACCAAATCCACTTCCAAAAAATTACCTGCCATCGCCCCTTCATTGGAAGATTGGTTGCGTTATCATTTTGGAAATCAACCGTGGATTCCATCCCATATTGGATTGGCCAATGGAATCTCTACCGGCAATACAAAAGCAGCAGCACTTGCAACTTCTGTAAGCAATCAAACCATACAACAATGGGCACTTAAACACCAAAAATCATCCGTGTTGGAAATACTAACCCCATTTGAGTCCCAATCCCGTGGAGCACAGATTGGTTTTCGAATTGCGTCTGATAAAAAACCGTCCCTCAGTCAGAAATTTTGCGATTACGCCCGAAGCAAAGGCATGATTTTACGATACGTGGGGGAAAACAACATCGATTGTGTTCGGGTTTCTACCCACTACTACAACCAATTGGATGAAATTAATTTATTTATTTCCCATTTGAAAGACTTTTTCAACCAAGAACAATTGGGATAAAGTCGGTGAGATTTACCTTTGCTCTGAATGACCCAACAGACTGATTTTGTAAACGAATTTAATGCGCGTTGGGATGCAGGCTTGGATACATTCACCCTTACCACATCGGGTACCACAGGCAGTCCCAAACCTTGGATTTTGCATCGCTCATACTTGGAATGGAGCGCAAACAGCACGAGATCTGCATGGTTACAAGGATTGCCCTTACATCAGTACTGCTTTTTGCCAACCTGGAAAACCGCGGGTTTCATGCAGCTAGTACGAAGTAAAGTTTGGCAACAACCCATAGAAGTTTTTGAACCTAAAACCAACCCATTATTAGAGGTAGTACCGCAAGGGGGCATCACCTCATTAACCCCTATGCAATTGTCTGTAATTCTACAAGACGATTTCAGCCTTGAAAATTTAAATCGATTCGATGCCGTATTGATTGGAGGGCAAGCACTGCCAAAAGACCTACAATTCCAATTAATTCAACATTGCCCAAACCCAAAATTTATCGAGACTTTTGGCAGCACAGAAACAGCATCGCATTTTGCAGGTCGGGTGGTTTCCTTCGGCAACCAAGGGACCAATTCCTTTGAGAATTCTCCGGAAAGGATTGGAACATTACTAACAATCAGTGCATCGGAAGAATTCTTTACGGCAACTCCCGGTACAGAAATTAAAGTAAATCCATTCACCGGACAATTAGAAGTTAAAAACCCAACTACACAAAATCAATGGCTTTCCACCAACGATTTAGTCGAATTAGTGGGAACCTCATCGTTTCGTTGGATCGGCCGAAAAGATTTAATTATCAATACCGGGGGAATCAAGGTGCAAATTGAACCGTTGGAATCCCAAATTTCGCTGCTAACAGGATGGCCGATTGGAAGTTTCTATGTAGTTGCAAAACCAGATCCCGTTTTAGGTGAAAAAATCGTTTTACATACCCTGCACAACGTTGATTTAGGTCAATTAGAATTCTTATTCGCCAGCCTTCCACCTTATCATCAACCCAAAGAGATGTATACGGTTAATAGAATTCCGTTAACCGAAACCGGCAAAATTCAACGAAAAACTCCGGTACTGTAAGCCATCAACGCAATCGGCAAAACATAGGACAATACCTTAATCCAAAAAGATCGTTTGATCAGGATAATCACCTCTTCGGAAAATCCGTTTTGAGATAAAAACTGCATGGATTTAAAATGCGTCCACAGCATGGTTACCACCAATAATCCGAAGTACGAGATAAAAATAACGGATTCAAGTTCAGCGTACCACGAGGTTTTTCCACCTAAAATCACCAAAAGCATGTAAATGGCAACCAAAGCAATCACCACGTAGAACAGTTTCTTCCGGCTTTCGCGCATTCCATCGATCCAAATCCCTTTTTCCTCGGCCGTTAAAATGGTTAATGCTTTTTCCGTTAAGCTTCTAACGTAGATCATTCCGCCTAAAAAAACAGCACCAATACCAATTAAAACAGCTGGATTATTCATCAAATTCATGCATCAAATATAGCCAAATATAAGAGTGCTCCTACTTATCCCAACGATGGAATCGTATTGAACGCAACGCTAATTCAAATCTTAGAACCTATCCTGTAACCTACCCAAACTGTATCAAAAACGAATTTATTCCTCGAAAAAGCCTCCCTTGGCTATGAGGACCAATTACCCTATTCGTCGATTGGCAGGAACAATGATTTCGTAAAACAAGGCCTCTTCTTCTTCGGGTTCTAACCAATGCAACGCCTCCTTGGTAGCAAAATCTCCAAAATTCTGTTGCGAATCGGCCCACCCCCACCAAGGTTCTATGCATAAAAAGGGAGCACCTGGCTTGGTCCAAAAACCTACAGCATCCCAAGAACTGCAGTCCACGGTGGCCAGTTTTCCCAAGGTTTTATGCACCAAAGTGGCAGTAGAAAATTCGGGTGACCGCAATACAATAGCATCGGAAGTAAAATAATCATTATTTAACTCCAAAGCTTTACCGCAATTCAACTTCAATGTTTTGCCATTGTAATAGCCATCTTCAATAAGCCAACGTTGACTATTCACTTGTAGATCAAACCAAAGTTCGTGCTCATCCAAGGGGCCTTTTAATGCAAAACCAGGATGTCCACCCACAGAGTACGCCATCAACTCGGAGCCTAAATTGGTGGTACTGTATGTGATTTTTACCCGATCTTCTAGTAACTGATATTTAACTTTAAACGAAAATTCAAAGGGGTATTGTACCCGAGTCACGTTGTTACTGAGTAATTCGAATACCAAAAAATTGGTACCTTGTTCGATAAGAGAAAATTGAGCGTCTCGGGCAAATCCATGCTGACTCATGGGGTATCGATTCCCATTCCAAACCAATTCATCGTGCATTAATCTACCAACTATAGGAAACAAATTGGGTGACGTACGATTCCAAAATAAGCCATCCGGTTGCCACAACAAGGGTTCTCCACCCATCGAAAAATCAATAAGCTCAGCACCTTTAAAGGCAATCTTCATTGAAAGAGCTCCCTGATTTAATTCCACAAAATCTGCCATAGACGTCTACAAAAATATCCATAATCCCTTTTTTATGCATGATTCGCCAAAATCTTTTTGCGTTGGTAAAGGCGTTGGCCGATGGAAAGCCAATTTTGATTTATATTTACCATTATCAATTTATGAAAGGTATCAGAGGAACTGGCAGTTTTAGCGCATTGGTTTTGGACGATGAAAAATCAGGCCGCGATATGGCCGAATATTTTTTAAAGGAATATGCGTCTGATCTTTTTGGCTACATCTACTTGGTTAATTCCATTGAATCAGCACAAAAGGTATTGGCCAGCAATTCCATTGACGTAGCTTTTATCGATATTGAATTGAAAGGTGAAAAAGGCCTTCAACTGGCTAAGCATCTAAATCCTGAAACCTTAATTGTAGTAATTAGTGCTTACCCCGAATACGCGCTACAAGCCATTAAAATCAACGTGGTTGACTATTTGCTGAAACCTATTTTAGCGTCTGATTTTGAATTATTGGTAGGCAAATTGAGGGATAGAATGTTGTACGAAGAGGAAGCAGTAAACGAATCTATTTCAGCAGAACCAAAAGAAATTCAAGGCTCCATGGTGGTTCGAGAAGGTGGCTTAAATATCATCGTACCCTTGAAAGACGTACAATTTATTGAAGCAGCTGGGGCTTATTCTAAAATTGTAACAGCAAATAAAAATTATATTGTTTCAAAAACTCTAAAAGCTTTGCTTCCTTTGTTGCCAGATAATTTTACCCGAATTCATCGATCCTACATCGTACCGCAATCTACCATATCAAGCTTCAAGGGAAATACCGTATGGCTATCCAATGGAAAACAAATAGCACTCTCCAAAACAGGCAGAAAACAACTGCAGCAGCAATACGGATATTTTTAACCAATCCCCTTTTCGTATTTTTCTGTTTTTTTCTATCATCGCCCTACGTTTTAGGGCAGAATACAGGCATGCTCCCGGAAATACAGCTTTCCGATGGTCTACCGGTGCTTTCCACCCGAAAAGTACTACTAGATGAAAAAGGAACCATATTGGTTGCTACCGATGCGGGCTTGCACATAGCACCCAATTTCAATTCCTCCTACAAGAAAATTCAATCGCAATTACAAAACCTTCAAATTTGGGATATCGTTATTCACGATACCCTGTTTATCGCTGCTACCTACAACAAAGGTCTGTTTGTTTTTAATCAAAAAACAGGGAACCTCATTCGGTATTTCCCGTATGCCAACCTCCCTAAAATCAGGCGAATCCGTATTTTAGAAAATAGAATCTTTTGTATCACCAGCTTGGGTGTTTTTGAATTATCCAACTTACAAACGAAACTTATTTTTTACACGCGGTCCATCATTGATGAAGATGGGCTTCCCGCCAAACCCATGGACATATTTATTCGAAATAACCAATTACACGTACTTACATATGGACATGACGGATTATGGCAACAACAAGCAACCGGAGTTTGGTCCGATATTACAGCAAAGGTTAATTCCAAAATTGTAAATAAAGAAAATCAAATTAAAAACTATGTGTTTCCCTGCCTAACCGCGGAAGCAATTAATGGAGATATTTATTTTGGCGGAGTAAATGAGTATATCGTTTGGAATAAAAATGATCACGTTGTCTGTTACCAAATTAGTCACGTCCCCGAAGATAATTTTGCCATTTGGGATTGGGTAAAAACAAAAAATCACATTTATGGTGCCACCGGAAATGTAGACAATTTCAAAACCGGCGGTTTAATTATACATGATTCAAAGCAAACCCTTATTCCAAGCCCTAAATGGAACCAATCCATTTGGTCTGTAAGTTATGACCCCATCAATCTTAAACTTTGGATTGCTACCAATACGGGAGGTGTATTTCTGTTAAATCAAAAATTTCAAAATATCCCTGTACCCGTTTCAACGGGAGGTAAAAAAGCCATTGGTAAACATCTTTTTTGTTGGAATCTCGACACACTTTCTATTATAAATACTCATAATTATCATTCAGAATATCAACGAATTATCCATTTACCTGAGAACATCAGAGATATTGTGGTAGATACTAATTGGCTATTTGTTCTGTGTAGAAATGGGATTTACCGATTTGATTTAAACAACGCATCCAACAACATTCCTGTTAAAGTAAACGAATCGCTACATTCCCAAATGTCGATGTCGTTACAACACAGACACTGGCTATTTCCCATGTATGAACCCTTGGGATTGTATAATTCTAAAACAAATACAATTAAGAGATTCCCTTTCTTGCACATGGCCGATGCTGTCTCGAACAATTCGCGATTTGGCATCTATCATTCTATAGAAAAAGGATTTTTTATAACCGAAGGAGATACGGTGTATCCATTACCGTTAGTGGGTAAAAAGCAGCACTTTTTCTATGCCAATTTCGCTATTACAAACAAACATTTGTTGCTACAGCATGCCAACTCATTGTTATTGTTTGAGATCGACGCTAAAAAAAGAAAGTTAATTTACCTAAATCAATTTTCGCTAACGGAACAGTTCCGAAATTTTAGTTTTACCAAAATATCAAGTACTGAAAATAAATTCATTCTCCAAACCAATACGCATGTACTTGAAATAAGTGTAATACAGGGTAAAAACATTCAAATATCCAATCAAATCTATCTGGGAAATTATCGGAAATGTGAATTAATTCCCAGCAGCCAAGATTTCTATTTAAACCGCGGGGATGAAATTCAAAAATTCAGTTTACTGTACAATGAAGTAAGTCCATTTAAATACCTTATTTATAGTAAAAGTGACCAATCCCACTATGCGAAATTTGTTACGAAGCTCAACGAAACCCAAAATTATCAAATTGCTATTGACGGAAATGACTATTTAAAGCATACTCGATACGTTTATACATTGCGCTTATTCAACCTTAAATCGGAATCTCAATCGCAATATTTTTTTGTAGGTGGCACTCGTTTTTGGGTGAATTCTTTGGCACGCGGACGCTATATCGCTACCATTCAGAACTTAAATCAACACCTGAGTACATTATGGATCAGTGTGGTTGACTACTACTTCGACGTGCCGTTTTATCTCATGCTTTTTCTATTGGTTTTATTTACCATGGGTGCCTATTTCAATATCAAACAATCCAGAATTAGTGTACAACGAAGAATTGCTATCCTAAGACTACAAACGCTGCGGTTAAATTTCAATCCTCATTTCATTTATAATTCCATGGGATTAATTCAATCCCTAATCGTTCAAAACAATACCCGTAAAGCCATTGATGTAACGGCCCGATTGGCACGACTGAACCGAGTTTTTCTATCCAACTCCACCAAAGACCTAATTGGTCTAGACGAAGAGATAAAATTCATCAAAGACTACATCGAAATGGAACAACTTCGTTTTGAAGATGATAACGAATTAAAGGTACTGGTTACTATTCCCAATCGAACCGATTTATCGAAATGGTTGATGCCACCATTAATACTTCAACCCCTGGTTGAAAATGCAATCAAACATGGCTTATTACCCTCCAAAAAACGCGGTGAAATAACCTTGGATTTGGTGAAAATGGATACCAACCAAATAATGATTCGTATCACAAACCCTGTTCCTAGAGCCCGTTCTAAAAGTCAAAGTACCGGCCTAGGTAATAAATTGGTATTGGATCGAATTGAAGTCTTCAATAGTTTGTATAAACCCAATTATCAAGCATCATTCCGTAATTTCACCACAGACGACAATAACTACGTTGCCGAATTGATTTTGTTAAAATCTGAAAATACCCCCCCCCCCCGCAACTTCTAAGTGATTATATATCATATAGTTACAATTAACTTATTGTACTCTCCTTACATTATGCTATGTTATGCAAATTTTAAATAATTGTATTTATATAATCAATAAAATTTTACAATAACTTAAACCATTTGCAACAATAACACGCTGTATATTAATCATTTATTAACAATCACAACATAATTAGAATTTTGTCGGATGCTTACTTTGTTCGGTCGAATAAAGTACACATGAAAAACACATTCATTCGTTTAACCCTTTCGCTCATTGCCTTTGTTTTTGCAGTTTCTGCCAATGCACAGGTAACCAGCGCTAGTTTTACCGGAACGGTAAAAGATGGGGAAGGTCAAAAATTAAAAGGAGCTATTGTAAAGGCTATCCACGAACCCAGTGGTTCCGTATTTACCGGTACTTCTACCAATAATGGATACTATTCTATTCCAGGTATTCGAATTGGTGGACCCTACAAAGTTTCTGTAAGTTACGGAGATTTCAACTCGGTAGACGTGAACGAAATTTACGTTGCCTTGGGTCAAGACTTCGTTTTAGACATGGTGGCTGTATCCAAAAGCAGCGCGATCAGTGCCGTTACCATCAACGTCCAAAAATCGAAAATCCTTAACTCTCAGAACACGGGTGCTAGCACCAACATCAACCAAGAAGCATTAAGCACATTACCCACGTTAAGCAGAAATTTAAATGATTTCATGCGTTTAACTCCTCAAAGCAGATCATCCTCTGTGGCATCAACCACGGGTAACGGTGTTTCCTTCTCGGGTCAAGATTCTCGATTTAACAACTTAACCATAGACGGTTCTATTTTCAATAACTCATTCGGTTTAGCATCGGCACCTGCAGGTCAGACCGCTTCTACCCCCATTTCTTTGGATGCAATCCAAGAGATTCAAGTAAATTTAGCTCCTTACGATGTTCGCTTGGGAGGCTTTACCGGTGCTGGTATTAATGCCGTAACCCGTTCAGGAACGAACAAAATAGAAGGTAGCGCTTTCGTTAATACCCGTAACAATAAGATGGTGGGTAAAAAAGCAGGCGATATCGATGTAAAGACAGACGAATACAACGTTCAGCAGATGGGATTCCGCTTGGGTGGACCCTTGATTAAAAACAAATTGTTTTTCTTCGTTAATGCCGAAGAAGAAAGAAGAGACGATCCTGGTACACAATTTAAAGCAAACCGCGGTGAGCCTTCTGGTACTGCAAACGTAACCCGAGTTCGTGCAAGCGCGTTAGATTCATTGCGTGATTTCTTGAAAACCAATTACAACTACGATGCGGGTGAATACGACGGCTACAAGCGCGAAACCTACAGTTTTAAGTATTTGGTTAAATTGGATTGGAACATCAACGATAAAAACAAATTCTCATTACGTTATAACTCATTGGTTTCTCGTAGAGATGTTTTGGCTTCTAATTCTGGTGTATTTTCTGGAAATAGAAACGGTACCGTTAACGCCTTAAACTTCTCCAATAACAACTACATTATCAATAATAATTTGAATTCAATCATTGCCGAATTGAATAGCAACCTAAACAAGAAATTGTATTCTTCTTTCCAAATCGGTTATACAGCCAATCGCGATTTTCGTGGTAGCGGTGGTGGGATTTTCCCCTTGGTAGATATTATGGAAGGCGGCCAAACCTACACTTCTTTCGGTTACGAGCCATTTACGCCTAATAACATTCTTAATACCAACACATTACAGATTCAAGAGAACCTGACTTATTACAAAGGAAAGCATGTAGTAAATGCTGGTTTCAACCTGGAGCATTTTGCTTTTGAGAATACATTCACTCCAACTTACTACGGCCAATACGTTTATAAATCATTATCCGACTTCTATAAAAGTGCTGCCGGAGATACATCGGTTCAATTAGCACGTTATGCCTTAACCTACTCCGCGGTAGAAGGGGGTGCATTGCCAACCGCAAGTCCAAAAGTGACCCAATTGGGGGCCTACATCCAAGATAATTTCAACGTAAATGCTCGATTGAAAATTACGGCTGGTGTACGTATTGATATACCAAGTTACGCTTCCGAAAGCGAATACTGGAATAAGCGCGTAGATACCATGAAATTTAATGGTCCAGAAGGTAAAACTACTTATTCTACAAAGACATTACCTACACCTAACCCCTTAGTTTCTCCTCGCGTTGGTTTCAACTGGAACGCTAAAGGTAACCGCGATATCCAAGTTCGTGGTGGATCCGGTTTATTCGCCGGTAGACCCGCCTTCGTTTGGATTAGCAACCAATTAAGCAACAACGGGGTTACCACGGGTTCTATGCGTTACGACAATGTAAAAATCAAACAAATTCCAAGTACCAATGGGGTAGAATCATTTACCGATAACGTAACTGCATTTATTCCATCAAACCCTACTACTCCTTCTTCCTTCAACTTGGCGTTAACAGATCCTAACTTCAAATTCCCACAAATTTGGCGCTCCGATATCGGTGTTGATGCTAAACTACCTTGGGGATTAATTGGAACATTTGAAGGTATGATTAATAAAACTATCAATAACATCAACTACTTGAACGTAAACCAAGTAGATGTTAAAGGTAATTTTGCCGGTCCAGATGCCCGCCCATATTATGGTTATACCAATGCCAACAACCGCGTTTATTCTAACGTTACAGACGCAATTCTTTTAACCAATACCAACAAGGGATACAACTATTCCGCTACCGTTAAATTGGAAAAACCTGCTACCAAAGGTCTTGGTTTCATGATTGCATACAACTTCTCCGAAACCAAAGACATCATCACCGGTGGATCTATTGCATTTTCCTCTTGGAGAGATAACCGCAGTGTAAATGGTAACAATGCAGCGGATTTAGCCTTCTCTGATAACGATCAACGTCACAGAATTATCGGCGCACTTACCTACAAAACTCCTTCGAAAAAATACCCAACTACGGTTAGTGTATTTATGCAATCGGGCAACATGGGCAGATACAGCATGTACTACTCTAATGATATGAACGGCGATCAGTTGAACAACAACGATCTTATTTACATTCCAAACTCTGCCGATGAAATCAACTGGAAGCAAACGGTAGTTAATAAAGACACTGCTACTGTTCAGGAGCAAAAAGACGCCTTCAATGCATTGTTGAATTCCGATGAATACCTTAAGGCGAACAAGGGTAAATATGCTCAACGTAATGGTGTATTATTGCCTTGGTTAACAACTTTCGACGTATCGGTGATTCAAGACATCAAGTTGTCTAACCCCAATAAACATTCGTTGCAATTGCGTTTAGACATCTACAACTTCGGTAACTTAATCAATTCCGCTTGGGGTGTAAGCCAGCAGGTTAACTACCCAGCCTTGATGAAATACGAAGGTAAGGATGCTGATAACAACCCTATTTATTCACTTAACCGCGATAAAAACAACCAATTGATTAGCGATGTAACTTCGAAGAGCGCCGGTTTAAACGACGTATGGCAAATCCAAGTGGGTGTGCGTTACACGTTCAACTAATACGATTGTATATTCTCTTCCTGAAAAGGGGTGCCCAAGGGTGCCCCTTTTTTATTGCCTTTTAAAACTGATACAGCAGGCCCAGCTCCATATAATCCGCTACGTGATAGTGTGCTTTCAATCTGTGGATTAACAACCAATGTTTATTGAATCGATATTGCGTGCCGATGGCGTTGTAAAACCACTGCGTTTTTTCTAAGTCGATAATTCGATCCGATTTAGGAGGTAGCACGTACACCCCGAAATCTAAAAACACATCCAATGGCCCAAATCGCATCACCCTTCGTGCAAAAGCACCCAATTCCAATCGGCTATCCAAAGAAAATACCCTGCCACTCGCATCCTTGCCCACCGCCGCATTTTCATAAAATACATTCACCCCGAAACGCCATTCTCCTTTAGGCATTCCTATCCCGTACTGTCGTGAATCCAATCCTTTTGGAGTTTTTGCTAGCCCCGATTCTTTCATTTCGGCGTACGATCTTAATTCCGTTAATCGATACGAATTAGGCAATCCCCAACTTCCCTCTGCCGTAAAAACCGAATAATACACAGGAAAGTCTTTTCGATATTTTCGATAAGCATGTCGTATTGAAACCTGATAAGGGACCGATAACTGTTTGATGGATTCGCCCTTCCAAAAACAAGGATCTTTATCCATATGCTTACCAGGATGAAATCGATGTACCCAGCCTAAACTCAACTGCGCATAATTCAATCCCACGTTGGGTTTTTGCCAATTTGAATTCGACGTATGGAACATTTCTATCCCAACGCTAATAGTACTTTGAGGAGATATATGTCGAACCGCCTGCACCCTCAACTGCGCTGCAAAATTCAAAGCAGAACTCATCGCCAAATTCAGGGGATTACTTACAGAATCATAAAATTTGCTTAAATACAACAATCCAAAACCCCATTGCATCTGCAGGGCATTAAATCCTAAAACAGGAGGCATGGATAACTTGGCTCCCGAAATGGCCATTGCCCCATGACCTGAACCCATGGGAACCAACGCTTTTCGGTCATTCAGCAACGAATTCATTAACCCATCCCCCATATCCATAGACAACAGAGAAACGCCCACATATCGATGTTTCTGCGACCTTGAAATCAACCCTCCGGTATCGTTAGGCAGTAACCAGGTAACCGTGGCTTGCAATCCCAAAGATCGCCTACCATCTAAATTGGTATTGTACACCGAGTGGGCCAACATCTTACCGGAAATCGTGGCGAATTCCACCGCATATTGCGCCTGAACCATAGAACCCATGGTGCCCAATAACACCACAGCACTGCGAACCCCTAAAAACTTGCTAATCACCCGTAACCTGCTAAACCACAACATCAACCTTGTTTTTGAGCAATTTGCAATACATGATTGAATAGCAGTCCTTGGTTGAGCGTTTCCTCTTGTTGTAACACCAATTGATTCGCCCCTAAGAAATCTCTATAATCTTGCAAATCAAATTGATGTGGATGCAAGATATCCCCTGGCAACCATCGAAAAACATGCTTCAATCCCAGAGTATTATGAGCATCGATACTGATAACCAACAACCCTCCAGGTCGTATCCACCCCGATAATTTTTGATAGCACAAGGCAATATCGGCTACATGATTAATCACATTCAAGCAAAAAACTATATCGTACTGTTTTTGCAAATCAAACGATTCCAAAGGCGACTCAAAAAACCGCACCCAGGGATAATCCCCTTTATCGAAGTGCTTTAACATGTGGTGGTATTCCTCCAACAGCGGATCCACAGCATCCACACGCGCCTGATCCAAAGCCATAAAAATACCCGCCGGGCCGCAACCAGCATCCAAAATGTCCAAACCATCCACTTGAGAAACGATAGAACCCAAGGGCGATAATACCTTCTTCCAATAGGCCAATTTCTCTTTTTTATAATCGTCTGGATCTTTATCCTTCAAATAATTCTTCCACCACCGAAGCTCCGCCGATTGCGCAATTTTCCACTGAAGATATTTTCGGGTCCTGGCCATAAAAGGAAGCAACCAATAAAAAAACTATCAATTGCTGCTATTTCCTATAAACGAAGATACTCGTTCCATCCGATTTTCAAAATGTGATTTTCGTCACTGTTATTGACATCTTATCCAATCAACTTTGTAATACAATCAAAATTATCTGCCATGCAAGTAGAACAAATTTACACCGGATGCTTAGCCCACGGGGCGTATTACATCACCTCCAACGGCGAAGCCGCTATCGTAGACCCGTTGCGCGAAATTCAACCCTATGTGGATAGAGCCAACAAAGACGGAGTTAAAATCAAGTACATTTTCGAAACCCATTTCCACGCCGATTTTGTAAGTGGGCATTTAGATTTAGCAAAGGCCACCGGCGCAACCATTGTGTATGGTCCAACCGCTAAACCGGCTTTTGAAGCCCATACCGCTACAGACGGAGAAGTTTTCACCGTAGGCAACGTAACAATTCAAGTAATCCATACCCCAGGGCACACCATGGAAAGTTCTTGCTTCTTATTGTACGACGAGCAAGGGATTACGCACAGCCTATTTACCGGAGATACCTTATTCATTGGCGATGTAGGTAGACCCGATCTAGCACAAAAAGTAATTGCCGAATTAACACAAGAAAAGTTAGCAGCTCACCTATACGATTCTTTGCGCAATAAAATCATGCCCTTGGACGACCATATTATCGTATACCCAGGTCACGGTGCTGGTTCCGCTTGCGGTAAGAACATGAGCAAGGAAACCACAGATACCTTGGGAAATCAAAAACAATCCAACTACGCCTTGCGCGAGGGATTAGACAGAGAAACCTTTATTGCCGAATTACTAGACGGACTAACCCCACCTCCCGGCTATTTCCCACAGAATGTTTTAATGAATATTCAAGGATATGCCAGTATCCATGACGTAATGAAAACAGGCATGCAACACCTTAGCATAGATGCCTTTGAAGCAGCCGCAGAAGAATCCGATGCACTTATCATAGACACCCGCGAAGCCCAAGTTTTTGCCCAAGGATTTATCCCCGGATCGATAAACATCGGAATTGATGGTAGTTTCGCCCCTTGGGTAGGCTCCTTGATACCGGATGTTAAACAATCCATTTTACTCATTACCGATGAAGGAAGAGAAGAAGAAGTGGTAACCCGATTGGCTCGCGTTGGATACGATAATGCCTTGGGGGTGCTTTCTGGCGGATTTAAAGCTTGGGCCGATGCAGGAAAACCCATCGATACCATAAAATCCATTTCCGTAGATCAACTGGCCGAAATTGTACGTCAACATCCCCAAACCTTGATTTTTGATGTACGAAAAGCCAGCGAATTTGGATCCCAACATATTGTAGGTGCATTGAATGGACCCTTGGATTATGTTAACGATAGCATGACCCAAATCGACCCCCGAAAAACCTATTACGTACATTGTGCTGGAGGATACCGCTCCATGATTTTTATTTCCATTTTGAAAGCCCGAGGATATAACAACCTCATTGACGTAGCCGGCGGGTTCAATAAAATCAAGGAAAATTCCGCATTCCCCATCACCGAATACGTTTGCCCAACTACCTTATTATAGCACTACATCCATAATTTATACCTTCAATACACCGATTACAAAAAAACAACACCGCGCTTTATTCCTTGGTTTTAGATAGTTGTACCTTTGCAGTGCTATGGTCATCAATAAAAAGAAAATAACCTGGATATCAGCTGCAGTAATCGCAATCACCCTGGTAGGTATTCAATGGATCAAAGTAACGCCCAACAATTCTGGAAATAAGCAATTTCATATCTCCAAAGCCTATCCCACTTCATACCGGGTAGGACAATTATTAGATCACGCTTGTAACGATTGCCACAGTAATACTACCACCTATCCATGGTACACCAACTATCAACCCTTTGGTATGTGGATCGAAAACCACGTGGAGGAAGGTAAAGAACATTTGAATTTTGATGAGTTTACCCAGTATCGTCCTTGGAAACAGTACCACAAAATGGAAGAATTGGTAGAAGTAATTGAAGAGGATGAAATGCCGATGTTTTCGTACACCATCATGCACGGCGATGCGAAATTGGCTCCAGAAGACAAACAATCGCTGATTTTATGGGCCAAAGGCGTTATGGACTCCATGACGCACCTCTATCCCAAAGACAGTTTGATAAGACCCAAAAAGAAGAACTAGCGAAGTCTGGACTGCCTGTAATTTTGAAGAATCCGCGAATTTCCCTATTTTTGCAGTCCAATTGGGGGATTAGCTCAGCTGGCTAGAGCGCTTGCATGGCATGCAAGAGGTCGCCGGTTCGACTCCGGCATTCTCCACAAAAAGGCTTTCAGAAATCTGAAAGCCTTTTTTAATGTGTTACCAAAAACAAATAATAACTCAATCCATTAATAACGATTCCACCATTTCCATCATTTCAGCTACCGAAACAATCATAATTGATTCATTGATAGGGTAACCCAAGGCAATGGGCGCAACAATAAAATTATGTTTGGTTCCTAAATCTGCCACGGCATGGGTGAATGATTTCGTGGTTGATGGTTCACTGCTCAACTTAACCTCTATCGAAATGTACGGATTACCTCCTTTAGTAATGACGAAATCCATTTCCGTACCATCGGCCGTTCTATAGAAATACATACTGCTGGAATCCACCAAGGTCAGTAGCTGATTTAAAACAAAATTCTCGAACGAACTCCCTGCCGCCGCATTACCCAATAGTTTTTCGTACGTTGGAATCTCCAATAGCGTATGCAAAATCCCAGTATCCATTAGATAAATCTTGGGCGATTTCACCAATCGCTTTTTACTGTTCGTGAAATAGGGCTTAACAACATGGATTAAAAATGCCGATTCCATGAAATCAATATAGTGTCTTACCGTGGGTGCCGATATCCCCAAAGACCGTGAAATTGAATTAATATTCAATAATTGACCATTCTGGTGGGCGATTATCTCCCATAAACGCCGCAACGATATTGGATTGGCATTCAATCCCAACATCGGCAAATCTCTTTCTAAATAACTTCGAATAAAATTCTGCCGCCAACTCCACGAGAATTCCTGAGTTTTTGCCAAAAAAGAATCTGGGAATCCTCCAGTCAACCATAAATC
>JBJOFM010000170.1:0-5845 GCA_046048755.1 Bacteroidota bacterium
ATTCGATGATCGGGGTGCCCGGGATTTTAGAGTTATCGAGTTTGGTAGCGCTGTTCATTGGATTTGCGAACATTGAAATTGGTAGTTGGTTTTATATGCAAGCTTTACGAAATCTTACTCCAGAAATGAAATTGAGGGCCGAAGCCAGTATTCTATCGGCAAGAATTCCTTATGTAAGTAAAAAATACACAGTTCGTACAGCCAAAACCATCATCCAGAAATATCAATATAGCACAGCCAATGGAAACAAACCGTTGATGGATGTAAACCGAACATTGTACGAAATGCAAACGCCCAAACAACGTCAGAAAATGAACGCGGATACTTGGCAGGATACTAAAAGTATCGGTAGATTCTTGGGGATAGCCTTATTGGTTACCTTGCTGTTTGTGATGATGCCTTAATAACATTAACTCACTTCGTACGTCGCCATTTTTAAAATCGCACTTTTTCTTTCCTCTATGGCATAGAATTTGGATGTTAAACCAAAATTTATTGTTAATTGTTAATCACAAATGGCGAAGAAGTTTGGAATATTAGGAGGTTTTTTGATGGGATTGCTGATGTTTAATTCAATCCAATTGCAAGCCCAACGGATTCAAATGATTGATATCATTGGAGATGTAGATTCAGTAACTGCCGAGTTTAACCAGAAATTAGCATTGACAAAAACCAAAGAAACGGGCAAAAGTTACCTGTTGACCGGTAAATTGGGTGGCGAAACATCCACGTTGGAATTGTTTTACACGCCGATATCTAAGAAAGTGTATCAAGGTACGGTGGTGAAAGTGAATCCGATAGGTCTTGATACCTTGCAATCAACTTTTATGAAACATGTTTCGAAATTGGTTGTTCGCTATACGGTGCCTAGTTATTTTATTGATGCTCACGGGAATAAAGTGCAGGTTACCCCCGAAATATGTTCGCATGTTTCTGGAAATAAGCCGTACATGAATTTTCCATCCGGAGTAAAGTCCGTTCATTGGGAAAATATGGTGTACTTCTCAAATTTGTTGTTGGATACGCGCTTGGTAGGAAATCAAATCGCCACCGATTATCGGGTGATTAATAACTTAACCAAACTGGATGCCGAACGAGCCTTAGTCCCCGCAGCTCCCAAGTTGGATTTCTAAGTTAGACATCCAGTAAGAAAAATCTTAAATTATTGTCTGCTATATCCAACTGCCATCAGCACGGTTAACCCCAAGACCAACGATACGTAGCATACAGTATTCACAATTTTTCGTTTTTTATCGTTCTTGATTTTGTAAATAAGCTCAACGTAGGGGAGTTTTCTTAATTCCGATCCGCTAATATTTTGCTTTATTTGATATTCATCCTTTGGATCCACAATCATTCGATTTTCAAATTGCGAAACTGACCAAAGTAAATTCATGTTGGCATCCACTACATGATAATTAAGCGTGGAACTTGTTTCTGGTAGGTTGTGATAATTGTTGCCACCGCCTAATAACGCTGTAGCAATCATTAAACCGCCGGCAGCGGCATAAGAACCTGCCCGTGGCACTTTGATGCTATACTCAGGTATTAAAATCGCATCTACTCCCAAGGCTTTGATGATATCATATATATTGGATGCGGGAAATGCATCGTACAGGGAATCTAGAATGTAATTTGTTTCTAAGATGGGTTTTACATCGATTCTGGGAATATGCTTTTTGGATGTGGTTTGCAAGGTGTAAAGTGCCATTTGTTGAATGCGCAAGGCAGTGAGTCTGCGTTCATTGCTATCGATGGGATAGGGTTTAAACATCCCTTTGTACCGCGTAACAACAGCTGGCATTATGGCAATGGTTTTATGTTCGAACATCAATTTTACCCGATCTTCTTGGGAGAGTCCAAATCCTTGTAGCGTGCTAACTAGAAATGTTGTATCAAATTTGACCAACTGAGACTGGCTAAACATGGGTTTGAAATATCCCATGGTGAAAGCGATGATGCAAAATAGTATTCTCATAAAGGCAATCAATTAAAAATAACAACTGCCACCCATGGATGTAGGTAGCAGTTGTAATTTGTTTATCCTATTGACAGTACAATTTTCCTGTTTCTTAATCAATTTTCATTACGGATTATCGCAAATGGAAGGTCCTGATTTGGCGATTTCTCGTAAAGTTGGGATTAACTAGTCTTTGCCGAGGCGTTTTCTTTACCCACTTTAGCCGCCCTTGAAAATTGGGTTTAAGTGTGTAGTAACGGATTACAATTTAAAAGAAATTTATTCTTTGTTGAATTTATCAAAAAACGATTGTTTGCTCATAGAGTTTTCTCTTGAATAACTAGCCATGGTTTCGTTAAGGCCGGTTTTCGTTTTCTGGAAGCGTTGTACCTTGTCCATATGCAGTTGACTTGCCATTTCTTCAACGCGGTGCTCTGTACCAAAATAGGAAAACTCCCAGCCTTTGATTTTTAATCGAGCAATCATTCGTTGAATTTCTTGTAAGCGGTATTCCTGAGAACTGTTTTCTGCACCGTCTGTGAAAATCGCAACCGATACCTTTATTTTATCATCGGAAATTCTTTCCGAATGAATGATGTTTTCTAGCTTTGTTACGGCGGTACCTATGGCATCAAACAATGGGGTAGAACCACCCGGATAATACTCCAAGGTCTGAATGGAAGCATTTTCTTTTACTGTGGTTAACGCAAGTCGTTCTGTAATTGTAGATCCTTCAAAGGTGTAGACGTTCATGTGCTGCACCAAATTTGGAATTTCCTTGGCGTCTGTTAAAATGCTGCCTACCATTCCATTAAAGCTTTCGATGGTAGCATTTCTCAAGCCCGACATAGAACCGCTTTCGTCGATGATTAATAAGGTGATGTAATTGGGAAGTTCTTGGGAAAGCTGATAACCGGTGCTTTCCATGGTTCTTCTGCGGTTGCTGCGGCGATCGTAATCGCGGTTGTTTTGGTTTAGTAAATCGAAATTCATATGTTTTTTTAGTTGGTTTTATTGATTAGAGCGGTTAGTAAACCGGGGTTATCACGCAGTATTGCCGATAAATCCGATAAATTTTCATTAACAAAATTAGTAGCCCAATTAGCGATGCTTGGATTTTCACAACCTTGTAAAACTCCGTCAGTGTTTCGGTAATAAAGTCGTTCCTGATTGAACTGGGCAACTGGGCTTGATAAGCATTTATAGTATTGAAGTATTCTGTTGTAACAGTCAGGTCTAAAAAGATTTTTCCTTACTGCCTTGGCGAATACTCGATTTGAGATTTCAATTGATTTTTGGGTGGCCGAAATGCCCATGACGGTAGCCTCATCCGGCTCGGAAATGAACATATCCGTATGGAATCCGCATAGTTGGTGGCGTTCAAAAAAAGCTTGGGCATAACACCAAATGCCCACCACTTCTTTTTCTTTTAAGAGCTCTGCGAAAGAATCGTCAATAATGGTTTCGTAATAGTTTAATAAGCCGTTGTGGTACCCGTGACCCAATAAGATAATTCTATCGTGTTCACCAATAAGGTTTTTTAGTTTATCGGTTTCGAAACCTTCCTTGATTTCGGTGAATTCCCGGTCCCTATATATTTCGCATAGAAAATCAGTGCTGGGGTCTTTGGGATGAATAACGAGTGTTTTCTTTTTCATGGTTTACCTATTTATTTACTTACCTCACCCCTTATAGGGTGAGTAAATAAATAGGTAAAACCTTCTACGATTAAGCAAGAATTTGAGTAGGGGAAATTTCGTTACTGGAACGCTGAAACTCCCTAATACCTCTTATTTATTCCCATTCCACTTCAATCGCCACTTCGTTTCTTCGGTTTACCACATCCCAAGGGGCATTGTAGCCCATATACATGAAGCTGCCTTTGGTGGAAACCTGCTGTTTGTTTAATTCCTGCTTCAATATTTCACAGTACTTCTTGATGTCATTATCCGATGAAAAGCCCCCGTAGCGCAAAACAGCTAATACCTTGGCGCTTTCCTCCACGATGGCAACACTGTTGCTCATGGGCTTAGGAAGCTGATCTTTTGCATATTGTTTGGGCATTACGAAATACATGGAAGCGGAATCGCCCATCGACATAACCACCGGTGCCGTCATCGCAATTTTTTGATTCCCTTCGTTCCCCCCGAAAATATAATTGGCAATGGTTCTAAAACCATTACTTCCAGCGTTTTCGAACGAGTTGTTGTTCAGCGAGGTCTTCGCCACCACCATGTTCGGATATTTTCGTATTTCAACATCACCGTATTTTTTTAACACCGAATACTCTGGAGTTTCAATGCCTTTATTACTAAACGAAGTCACAACCAATACGATTAGTACTAACACAACCAATGATCCAATGATCCATAAAATTTTACTCATGTTAACCAAGTAACAATCCTATGTGATTTTTGCTTCATAGGGTTTCCGGAAAGAAAACTTTGTACAACTCGGTTTGCGTTAAACAAATTCGTGAAGTTGAAATAAATCGACTACCCCATATTGGAGGAATTGAGGCATATTAGAACGTGCCTCATTATTCTACTAATGAAATTTTCTATTTTCTTGTATGTCTTAAAATCGTAAATCTAGACCACTGAAATACATATTTAATGCAATAGAATATGGCGAAGAAAAAGCACAGAAAACTCAGCGTGAAAAAGGTGATGTTCCAGCCTCGGATAAACTTCGATTCTCTTCCCGATGCATTTATCAATAATGGGCTCAATAACAATGCAAATCCTTCAAAATTGTCACGGATTTTTTCTTCCGTTTGTCGTAGTTGCAAATCCAATTGCTCCAACGTTTTTTTAGGTCTCACCGATTTTGCAGAATCCCATGGTTGACTAGCTCCCCATAGGTGACTAGCTCCCCATAGGTGATTAGCTCCCCATAGGTGATTAGCTCCCCACTGAGTTTTGGAATCCCATTCTTTTTCTCGGTTTGATTTGATAATGAAATTCGAAGTAGATCCTTTTCCAACATCGATGGAAGGGTATTTTTCGGCCGTTTGCGTGGCAGAATGGGTAACTGTTTTACGATGCGAAATTGAGTTGGTATGCGCGGATTTCGAAGTAGCTTGTGATAAATCTATTTGCTTATGCGTTGAAGAATTTGAGTGCAGATTGGGTTTCTGTGCTTTGGCTGAACCGCGCGTTGCACTTCCGTTGTATGGGTTTGAATTCCAAGAAACATGAAACCCCGTACTGTGGTATTTCGGCACCAGGGTACAACCGGTTGCCACTATCATAAAAAGAGACCAAATAGAAATTGCTCGCATACTTCAAGAATCTTTACTTTTCTTAATAGTTTCTTACGGATTTATGCAACTGATTATAAATATTTTACGGAATTATGCAACCCCGATAAATGGGATGATTTTTGAAGGTGGGTCAAAAGTGGCTACAGTGCTCAAGAAGTTACAGTGCTCAAGTGGCTATAGTGCTCAAGAAGTTACAGTGCTCAAGATACTATCGTTCTCAGTGCAATTACACCGCACATGAAATAGGAGGAATATAATTTATTTGGTCCTGCAAAAACGACTTAAAATAGCTCCCTTGGGTCTATTGAAATTATTTCTTTCCAGTCCAAAGAAGTTTCACTTAATTGATATGTTTTCTTGGGTTTAAAGTGTTTTTTGAAATTATGTAGTCCGGTGATTTTTTCTTTGTTTGTTTTTACTTCAATAGCAATATACTCACCTTTCCATTGCAATATGTAATCAACTTCGGCATTGGATTCGTTCCAATAATAAATGGATAAATCCGATTCGCGATGTGCCCAAAAATGCGCGCCAACTGCCGATTCTACATATCTTCCCCAGGCTTTTGGATTAATTTGAATTTCATCAAACGTGTGTTCTTGAATACTACTGTATAAAGC
>JBJOFM010000171.1:0-2969 GCA_046048755.1 Bacteroidota bacterium
TTCATTAATTGAAAAATATTTCGTCTCCGGCGGCATTTCAACTTTCATTTCGTTGGCCAATCCGAAAAAATAGTCTACAGCATTTTTGGAATTAAATATGATCGCCGTAAAATCAAGAAAGTTAACTTTTTGCTTTCGGATATCGCGTGGAGCCATCGGCTCAATTTGAATAAACGATCGAAAATCAATTTTAAGCTTGTATTTTTTTGAAAACTCTTCGTAGATGTTTTTTCCAGCTTCGGGTTGAGGCTGTGTGATCAAAATGCTTTTTACTTTAAGTTCTCTTTCCGGTGAAGACATGGTTTATGTTTTTGATAACAAGCTAAAAAATAATGCGTATGGCAATACTTCCAAAGTGCAAAAATACAAAAATGCGGTAAAATCAAGTTGCCTGTCTTTCGATAATCCTACAAAACTTAATATTGACCGAGCTACAATCCAAATAATTAGCATAAAAGACACCAAGGAAGGTATATCGATACTGCTTAATAAATTGGAATTATAATATACAAAAACAAAGATGGGTAAAAAGCCTAATGCCAAGACAAAATTGGTGTTTAATTGTCGTTGATTCTGCCTCCTTACCGTCTCTGTCATGTTTAATGCAAAAGCAAATAACAACTGAATCAATTGAAGTATCATAACGCCTAACATAACAGCGCCAAAGACAACCCAATAGAACCAACCAACATTCAATGCTAAAAAGCCTCCAAATCGCAAATACAACATCACACCCATAGAAAATACCAAATTCCCCATAAGTAACACAACCACACTCCCTCCTTGATATTCAAAACTTCTATCGTTCATCATTTCGTCGAAATAATAGGACGAAAACACGCCTTTAATACGCAGCTCAAATTGCTTTACAAATGCGGATCGATAGTAAAAAAATAACAATAAAAAAACCAACGACACCCCAACAAACCAGAATTTAGCCTGCCCTCTGCGTATGTAAAGAGTATTTGAAAAGGGATCAAATGGGTCTTTTATCGGCCTGATTACAAATGAGTTAAACTTAACCCCCATCGAATCGTAAAAATATTTTGTTGAATCGGGCAAACTGGAAATCGAATCGCGTAGCATCACTGCCTTTTCATACCGCCAGCGCTTACGCAAACTATCAACCCAAAAATCCGCCAAACTATCGTTCCATTCTCTGGGTAGATATACCTCTGGCAATAACAATTTATTCACCGGAGGAGCGGCATACCAACTCGCACCTAGGGTATCTTCCTCCTCCGAGTTTACGGCATTTGAACTAGTTATGGGTTGTGCCGGTCGTTGCTGTTCTACAACCGCTGGATAACATTTTACGGATTTCGCATTCCCAGATACACACCAATTCCCCGTCAAAAGAAGTCCCCCAATAAGGAAGATTACGATTGACGTGCGCGCCGGTAATTTGAAACAGGAAAAAATCATCCGCTGCAAAAATACCCATCATTTCATTGAAATTTGCGCAATGGCATCGGTTTACTTTCATATTCCTTATTGCAGAAAGGCATGCACCTACTGTAATTTCCATTTCTCAACCCGTTTAACAGGCTTTGAGGAGATGGTTAATGCCATGATTTTTGATTGGAATCAGCAACAAATTTTTATTTCTGAGCAAACCATCAACTCAATTTATTTTGGCGGTGGTACCCCTTCCGTACTTCCCTATCCCCTACTAGAGAAATTATTAGTTGAGATAAAAAAAACTAAAACGATTGTTGATGAAGCCGAAATCACGCTAGAAGCGAATCCTGAAGATATTTCCATCGAAAACTTGAAAAATTGGCACCACCTAGGCATAAATCGAATCAGTTTAGGACTACAATCCTTGAATGACCAGGAATTACAATGGATGAATCGAGCCCATAATGCACAACAAAGTACTCTTTCTGTTGAATTAATTTTAAACCATGGAGGCTTTGAATTAAGTGTTGATCTCATTTATGGCTCCCATTTAAAAACCAGCGAACAATGGTTGCAAGAATTGCAATGGGTACAGGAATCCGGAATTCACCACCTTTCGTGTTACGCCCTTACCGTTGAAGAAAAAACGGCATTATTCAAGTTGCAAAATATCTCCAATGGCACATTAATCATGGATGAACAAAGCACCCAACAGTTTGCACTACTCACTCAATGGGCTCAAGAAAATCAATGGTGCCATTACGAAATCAGCAATTTAAGTCGAAACGAAAATCACAAGGCGAAACACAACCAACGCTATTGGCAAGGGCATGCATATTGGGGTATAGGCCCGGGTGCCCATGGATTTAACGGGGTTAAACGCCGATGGAATATTGCCAACAATGCGCTATACACTAAAATCAACCATGAATCCAACGATTTTTTGTATTTCGAGGAAGAAGTTTTAACCGATTTTAATCGATTCAATGAAATCCTCTTGACCCAATTACGACTAGAAAACGGAGTAGAATTACAAAAATTATCGGCAATTATCAATAAAAAAACTTGGGATAATTGGCTGTATGAAACCAAATCTAGTATCAAGAAATGGCAAAGTAGCGGACATCTTCTGCATACCGATTCCAACTTGAAATTAACACCAGAGGGCCGATGGTTTGCCGATGCAATCACGGCAGATTTGATGTTAGCTGTAGAAGACTGACATCCATCATAGAATAATCGAGAAAATTCTTCTTAACTTCGCCTAAGATTTAACAATGCTGCTTATGAATCGTAAAACAAATAACAACATCCTTGTCCCTATCGACTTCTCCCCTATTGCGGACAATGCATTAACTCATGCCATTAAAATTGCAAAAGTTTACAATAACGAAATTACGTTGATGTATATCCTGGAAGAGAGTTTCTTAGGTGGATTATTTTCTGCAGGACAAAATGATGTAATGATTGACGCAATCAAAGCGAAAGTTGCTCAGAAAGCTGCTGAAATTACTGCGGCTCACGGGATAACCGTAAATCACCGGGTAGAAAAAGGGAAAGTATATAAA
>JBJOFM010000172.1:0-4935 GCA_046048755.1 Bacteroidota bacterium
ATGGATAGAAAAAAATTCATCCGATCTATGGGAATTACTGCGGCATCCGTAAACCTGATCGGAAATGTAAATGCCAACTCCTCGGTATTAATCCCCAAAAATTCTGCAAAGGAAACCCTGGCTGCTTCAATTTCCTTCTGTTGTTGAGTGCGCATAAACCTGCTGGTTTCTACGTTGATATCAAACTCAAAATCTAAATGCTTCGTAATGGTTTTCCAACTTTGATGGCTGAAATATCCGTTTTCCAAATTGATAATGTCCGGAGTTCTGGGATAGTTTTTTCTAATTTTTCGCCAGCGGATTTCGTCAGCAGCATATAATTTTTCCGATGTTTCGCTAACGAATTCAGACGATTTTCGATTTGATTGATTGGAAGAAAAAGAGTTGTTGTTTTTCGCTTCGGTTTCATCTGAATTTTCAACAGTTTCCAACGAATTCAATGTACTATTACTTGCTTTGGCAATTACATTTCCGATCAGGTTTACGGATGCCGCAGTAATTCCCATAGATCGGATGAATTTTTTTCTATCCATATCGGCAAAATACATAAAATTCCCTTTACTCTGCTAAATAGAAAAGGCTGCCCTAACAGACAGCCTTTCAAACCTAAACTATTATAAGTAACAAACTGTGTAACTCCGATTGAAAGTTTTACAGACGAGTTAACTTTATCCCAATAACTTCCTTTATTGTGGATTTATTGATTTGATTTTTTACTTTTTATGGATTTACTATCGTTAATGGCAGGGTTCTACCATTTTCGAACTTCAAGAAATATAAACCTTGCGTAATTCCATGTACTGGCAAGGAAGGGTTCGATGCAGAAATAATTGCAGATTTCACAACCATTCCATTGGATTGAATGATTGAAACTGAATAATCTCTGTTGGAAAGTCCTTGAACTGTAATGTAATTCGAAGTTGGATTGGGATAAACTGAAAGAGAAGCGATGTCGATGTCCGAGGTATTCAATATTCCAAAAGCAACCATGTTTGAGTTGATGGTTTCGGTACTGCTGGATCCGGCATTACAATAATTAGTGGCATCAATACCAATATAATATCGATTTCCTCCACTGGGTGGATTTAAATCAGAATAGGATTTAACATTGGTAGAAACCTTCGCTAATAGGGTAAATGCCCCGTTTTTGTTGCTTCGATAAATGCTGTAAGTAGTTAAGGGGTAAATACCTAAGTAATCACTCCAATTTAAATTGTTTTCACCATTTACGCCTAAACTGGCTGTTAAATGCAGAGTGGTGTGGGCGAAAAATTTGCTTTCTTCAGCTACATTATCGCAGGAATCTACTGCAGCGATGTAATAGGAGTAAGGTCTAGCTTTTGGGATACTGTTGGTGTCCAAAAACTCCATGGAGCCATTATTGTTTTTTACTTCCCCTATGTCATTGTAGCTAAAAGCGATATTTCCCTCACGATAGATGATATATTTTGTAGCAGGTTCGCCTTGGTTTTTCCATACCAATTTATTTTTACCTGAGGCACTGTCTACTGTTACCATGCAAAGTTGAGCTGCTATGGGCTTTTTGAATCGAACATTTATTCTATTTGAATATGCATAACAACCACTTAAAGAATCTTGAATGAAAACGTAGTATTCACCGTCATTGGTTACATCAGTTTTGGGGGAAGTAGTATAATACGGCAACCACAACAATTTCCCTTCGTATTGATAACATTCCAATTTTACGGTGTCCCCCGCGCACAAGGTGGTATCCGTTAAGGCTTTGATTTTCGGTGTTTTTAAAGATACAACCGTTATGGATACTTTATTAGAAGTATCGCTGCACTTGGAACTTGTCTTCTGGGTAACAAAATATTTGCCCGATTTGGTCACGGTTATACTGTTGGTAGTATCCCCAGTATTCCAACGATAGCCGGATGCAGATTTAGAATAACAAAATAATTTCACAGCGGTGCCTTCGCAGACTTTGGCCTCTGTGTAACCATATTCTGTATAAACCGTATTTTTCAAATCGTTTACCTGAACATAAATCCAATCCGATGTATCTGCACACCAGGACGAGTCATCAAAAATGGCAACTTGATAATATCCGGAATAATTAATAATTCGGTTTGGACCAACGTACCCATCCGACCAATATACAGCTTGATTATTACCTTTGTAGGTGGTCCCCAGTTGCACTGTATCCGAGCAACCGGTAATCGGACCTTTTCTATTAAATTTTAAATCATAATTATTATTGAAACAATTGGTCCAATTGTGAAATTGACCATATGCATTATTCCAGCCCAACGAAAGAAAAGAAAGGAGAATAATAAGTCCGGAGAAAGTAGATTTATTCAATGTCATGTTCAAATTAACATAGTCCACGGCCAATAGTTTTTATTTTAAATGTCATAAAAATGTCAACCGTCAGACCTATGGAAAATTGCCATGAAATTCTTGATTTGTAATAAATTACCATCAAACAGAGTTTGCTATTAAAAGGTTCTGCTAAAAAAAGATTGATCCAATGAACTAATAAAAAAAGCTGCCTTTTACAGGCAGCCTCTCTATCAATTTTCGATCATTAAATTTCCGATTATTTTTTCAGTAACGCCCGTCTCATGGGTGTGTTTTCCGGTTTATTATCGCCCGCTTTTTGTTTATACAATTCAAAACGAGAAATTTCCGGAGCTTGTTTCGGCCAAGATTGATTCGATTCATCGATGTCCGCAGTTTCTTTGAATGGATCTATTACAATCGATGCTACTTCTTTTCGTTTTGCAAAATTCTTGGTAACAGTGAATTCATTTTTTCTCCAAATGTAGGCCGATAAATAATCAACTTCAGCTGTTCCATCGGTATAATTCCATTGGATAATAATGGGCATTACGGCTCCTCCCTTATTGCTGAAGGTCAGTTCGTAAAAGTATTTATCGGTAAATTCTTTTGCCTCTGATGGTGGTACAATATCTAGATCTTTGTTTCTATCAATTACTTGGGGTTCGCCTGTTTTTGCTTTGGCCGCTAATTGTTCTTTAGCCCAGTTTCCAAAAGTGTCTTTTTCTGCGTTATAGTAATAATAGAAATCGCGTAGGGTAGTGTCTTTATCCACGGCGAATACCATTCCGCTGGCTTTATTTCTCAACTTGCTTACATGTTGAAAATCGGCTTTGGTAATGGCTGGACCTGTTCTACGATTTTTACCTTGACCGGTACCCAACCCTTGGGATCTTCCACCAATGCTTCTCACCGTATCCCATTTGGGAGTTACCGTGGTGGTAGCAAAAACACGATATGCGGTAACGGAATCTAAGCTAATGTCTACGGGTTCAATATCGTAAAACCAAGCTCTCCAAAACCAATCCAAATCTACGCCGCTTGCATCTTCCATGGTACGGAAGAAATCTGCCGGTGCAGGGTGTTTGTAGGCCCATCGGGTGCAATATTCTTTAAATGCGAAATCAAATAATTCTCTACCCATAACGGTTTCTCGTAAAATATTCAAGGCGGTAGCCGGTTTGGCGTAAGCATTGGGTCCAAATTCAATAATATTTTCTGAGTTCGTCATGATGGGTTCCAGTCGATCTTTAGGTAGTTGCATGTAGGGCACAATTTTATGTGCTGGACCGCGTTGAGAAGGATAATTGTTATCAAATTCCTGCTCGGTGAGAAATTGCACGAATGTGTTTAATCCTTCATCCATCCAACTCCAATTTCGTTCATCGGAATTGATTATCATGGGAAAGAAATTATGTCCAACTTCATGAATAATTACTCCAATCATTCCGTATTTAGTGCGCTCGCTGTAGTTGCCAAGATCATCCGTTCTTCCATAGTTGAAGCAAATCATAGGATATTCCATGCCGCTAGAAGCCTCAACACTGATCGCTACAGGATATTGATAGGGTATGGTGTATTTGCTGTAGGTTTTAATGGTATGGTCTACTACTTTGGTTGAGTATTTTCGGTAAAGATGGTAGGATTCTTTTGGGTAATAACTCATACTCATGATTTTCTTTCCTTCCACGAAGGTGGGCATCGCGTCCCAAACGAACTTTCTGGAACTCCCCCACGCGAAATCACGCACGTTACTTGCTTTGTATCTCCACAATTTGGTAGAAACGGAATCTTTGTTCACCTCTCTATTCTTCGCTTCCAATAAGGTAACGATTTCAACGGGTTCTGTAGATTTTTGAGCTAGCATCCAACGATTGTATTGATCGGGGGTTAATACATCTTTGTAATTTTGACATTCACCGGTAGCGGCAATAACGTGATCAGCTGGTACTTGCATGGTAACATCGAAATCGCCAAAAACCAACGAAAACTCACCTCTTCCGGTAAATTGTTTATGGTTCCAACCTTGGTAATCGCTGTACACACACATTCTTGGATACCACTGCGAGATAGTGAATAAGCAGTTGTCGTTATCCGTAAAATGTTCATATCCACCGCGTCCTCCAATTTTCATTCGTTCTGGAATTTTATAATTCCATTTTACTTTAAATACATATTTTTCTTTTGGATTTAGACCTTTGGGTAGGTCAACCCGCATCATGGTCATATTAATAACAAAGTGCAATGGTTTTCCCGTGGCATCGGTCACGGATTCAATATTCACGCCGTACCCAGCCAATCGATTGGCTACGTCCAATCCTTCCAGTTGGCCGGGTGTCATTGGAGTAGATTTTTCACTACCATTAAAATAATTGGATTCGTTGGTAGGGTTGTGCTCGTTTTCATCCAATTGTAGCCATAAATATTGCAAAACATCCGGCGATTGATTGTGGTAAGTGATCGTCTCTTCGCCATACAACCAACGCTTTTTCTCATCCAATCGGGCAAAGATTTTATAATCGGCTTTTTGCTGCCAATATTGACTTCCAGGTGCGCCAGAAGCTGTTCTATACCCGTTGGCATCGGGTAAAATTGTCCCTAATTGTTCAAATTTATTGCCGTGATTAGAGG
>JBJOFM010000173.1:0-5047 GCA_046048755.1 Bacteroidota bacterium
ATTTATAACAGTAATCTCATTAGCATTTGCAATTATTACGGATCATAGGTGGGAAGATTGGTACATTACCTACCGTGCCTCAAAAAATTTTGCATTAGGATATGGCCTTTTGTTTAATGTAGGTGAAACTCCAATCATGAGTTATACATCACCTCTTGGAACTTTAATTCCTGCGTTAATCAAGTATCTTTTCATCGAACAAAATGACGATTTAACTATTTGGATTTACCGGATTGTATGTATTAGTGTTTTATCATTATCAACAAACTTCCTTTACAAGATAAACCATCATTTAAATTTTCCCAGTTACTTTTTCTACCTTTTAGTATTCTTGTTTGGCTTCAATTTTCTAATCATAGATAATGCCATCAATGGCATGGAATCATCTTTCATGGTATTTTGTGAAGTATACTTAATTTATCTACTCATTTGCCACCCAAACAATTTTATCCAGAAGCTTAGTTTATGTTTCGCGGGTATTATGTTTTCTAGACCTGATGGATTTATCTATGCAGGTTGTATAATTGTTAGTTTCTTCTTATTTCAAGTGAATTCTATTTCAATTATATCAATCAAAAACATTAAAAAAATAGTTTATTCTGCTGGTTTTGCGATGTTACTTTTTCTCCCGTGGATAGTCATAACATCTTATTATTATGGAACACCCATCCCTCATACTATTATCGCAAAATCAAAAAATTATACGATACTTTCCATATTTAACACACTAATCGATTATATCGTAACCTTCCGTGGATCCCCTAATCTATTTTTACCTTCCTATGCTGTTAATTTTGGCGGATGGGGAATATTTAAACCCATCGCTCAATTACTAAGTTTGATTACCTTACTCTATTGGATAATTCCTAAATCAAATAAACTAATCCGAGCATTATCCCTCTCCTCGTTTATAATGATCCTGTATTTGAATGTCATTTCAGGTCAAGGGGCTTCACCTTGGTATCTTCCCTCGGTAATTACACCAAGCCTAATTGTTTTGTGGTTGGTCATTCAGCAAATCTTTCAATATAGTTCCCAAAAGAGGCTTGGTTTATCAACAAGTATATTTGCTCTTTTTGTTCTCGGTATCATTTTGTTTATGGTGACGAACTTCTACTACGGAACGAAAATGATTAAATACCAACAGATAATTGTCGAGAACGGGAATAGAAAACAGATTGGACTTTGGCTTAATAAAAATGCAAAAAAACATGACCGAGTATTTATGGAATGCTTAGGGTACATTGGATTTTATTCAAATTTAAAAACATATGACTACCCAGGAATGTCCTCTCCGGAAGTAGTACAAGCACGAAAAAAGCTAAAATCGGATAAATATTCCTCTGTTATAAATGAATTAAAACCTGAATGGCTAGTATTGAGAGCAGGAGAAGCAACCGAAATAAAAAAAGAAATCCCATCACTTTTTGCTAATCACTATAAATTAGCTAAGGTCTTTGACGTACGAAGCGAAATAGAAAAGGCCCACCTGAAATTTGGTGAGCCCTTTTTACAGGTTGATGGTTTATTTGAGGTTTATCAAAAAAACTAAATTTAATTATTAGTATACAATAAAGAAGTCGTTGTTGTCGTCCCTTTAATTCCTGAAACTTTTCTTGGTGTTGCCACCGTCTTGATATAGGTCTGAACTTCGGCTGGAGTTTTCGTCGTATTTACGGATAAATATTGTGCGACTACACCCGCTACGTGTGGCGTTGCCATAGAGGTACCACTTAAGGCTCTAATGGCATTGTTATCGCCAATATAAGCTGAGTTAATGCTCGTACCCGGAGCAAATAAATCAACCACTGAACCAAAGTTCGAGTAAGTTGCAATCGCATCATAGGAAGTTGTTGTAGTTGTAAATCTACCTGTTGCACCTACCGTTATCGCATTTTTAACTCGAGCAGGAGAATAACGACCCGCATCCGCTGCATTATTGCCAGCAGCGACGCACATAACAATACCATCCTTGATAGCGTTCTCAACGGCTAAATCCAAAGCTGAGGAAGCCCCGCCACCCAAAGACATATTTGCAACAGCAGGTTGGCCCGCAACATGATCTGAAATTGCCCAGTTAATACCTGCAATAACTCCCGAATTTGTTCCAGATCCATTCGCGTCTAATACACGAACAGCCACCAAGGTTACATCTCTCGCAACGCCGTAATTCAATCCACCAATCGTACCTGCCACATGTGTACCATGACCATTAGCGTCAATCCAATCCGTTGCTGAATTTATCGCAGAAAAACCACCAATCGCTCGACCACCAAATTCACTGTGTGCTAATAAAATACCCGTATCAATTACATACGCCTTAACACCAAGTCCACTGTTAAAATAGGTAAACGAATATGTCAAAGGTAGATTAGCCTGATCAATTCGATCAATACCCCAAGATGGGACGTTTGTTACCGTAGCATTCAAGGATACCTCTTGATCCTTCTCGATAAAATCAACCATTGGATTCCGACGTAATTCTGCCAATGCGTCAGGAGATAAGCGTGCGGCGAAACCTTTGATTGCTCGAGAATATACATGATCAGGAATAGCATTAAAGCGTTTCTCAAGACCTGCTACTTCCTTCTTTAATTCGGTTATCGTAATTGAATCCTTATAAACGACAATGTATGAGTCATCTGGGATACCTACTTTGTTTTTGACAACAGAAGGCTCAACTAATTGGATCGAAGCATTTTGTGGCGAAAGTTTTTCACCATTTTCTAAGAATTGTTCTGTACAACTAGCTAAGAATAAAGTTACCGAAAGTAACAGAAGAGAGGGTAATCGAAAGAATCGCATGGCGTGGTTGGATTGGGTTTGTTGAAGTTAATTCAAATAAAAACCATACTCAAAACGCCTGAGAGCGAATATGTACCAATGTTAAAATCTAGTCCAAATTTATTTAGGATAACGTCAATGAACAATATAATTGATAATTCTTACTTACCGATACAGAATTTCCCAAAGATGTTCTTCAACAAATCGTCATTCGAAATCTGTCCGGTAATCTCACCCAGGTCATGCAAAGCATAACGAAGATCTTGCGCAATCAAATCCCCTGTCAAACCTACTTGTAATCCCTTCAACACAGACTCCAATGTTTCTTGCGTTTGTAACAGGTGTTGGTAGTGGCGCAAATTGGTCACCAAAGTCCCTCCGGTACTCACCTGATCCAAACCGACAATGTCCAGCAAAGCCTTTTCTAAATCTGCTAAACCTATTCGATTTTTCGCCGAAATATCAATCAATTCAGGGATGAGCGATTTAAATGCAGCTACCTGGGAATCATTTACTTGATCTACTTTGTTCAACAACTTAATAACAGGAATATCAATCTCTCCCAAAGCTGCAATGGCCTCGCGATATCCACCAGGCGTTTCCGTGACAGCATCTGCTAAGTAAATAACAACCTGCGCCTTTTTAACCCATGCCTGTGTACGCTCCACCCCCATCGCCTCAATCAAATCTTCCGTCTCACGCAATCCCGCGGTATCAATCAAGCGAAATTTAATTCCACCCAACACCCAGGTATCCTCTAAACTATCGCGCGTCGTCCCCGCGATATCGGATACAATCGCACGATCCTCATTTAATAAGGCATTTAAGAGCGTTGATTTTCCCGCATTTGGCTTTCCCACGATGACCGTAGCCACGCCATTCTTAATGGCGTTACCCGCCCGGAAACTCGATACTAAAGGTCGGATCGCCACAAGCAATTGGTTTACCAAATCCTCCAAATCCTTACGATCCGCAAATTCGACATCCTCCTCGCCAAAATCTAGCTCCAATTCAATTAAGGAGGCAAAGTGAATCAATTGCTCCCGTAAGGCCGCCAATTCATTCGAAAAGCCACCGCGTAACTGATGCAAAGCCGCAGCCTGCGCAGCCGCTGAATCTGCCGCAATTACATCCGCCACCGCCTCAGCTTGGGCCAAATCAAAAGCCCCGTGCATGAACGCGCGCTGGGTAAACTCACCCGCCTTGGCTAAGCGTGCTCCCTTTTCGACAAATAACTGAATAATACTCTCCTGAATAAACGGAGAGCCATGACACGATATCTCGACCACATCC
The DNA here is from genome assembly GCA_046048755.1 of Bacteroidota bacterium. Classification (GTDB taxonomy): domain Bacteria; phylum Bacteroidota; class Bacteroidia; order NS11-12g; family UBA955; genus JAGKXC01. The sequence goes on from JBJOFM010000173.1 coordinate 4,078, forward strand.
TCCTTCGTATAACTTTTTGGAGCGATGTAAAGACTAACAACCACCTCGTCATAAACCCGACCCGCATCTTCGATCCGACCGTAATGTAGGGTATGCGAGGCCTGCTTACTTAAATCCCTGGGTTTAAATACCGAATTGACTAGAGGGATCGCGTTAGGTCCCGATAAACGGATAACACCAATCGCCCCCACCCCAGCGGGTGTAGCCAATGCGACTATCGTGTCTTGAAATAACATTACAACAAGTTTTGAAGCTTCATCGCAACTGACATGTCGCCAGAAATTTTCACTTTACCTGTCATGACAGCCATCATGGGATTCAATTCACCTTTCAATAAAGCTGTGAAATTTTCTTCCGTTGCCGCAATCGTACAATCTGCATCCACATTCTCATTGGTCACAGATCCATCACCATTAACCACAATGATGCCCGAAGGAAAAGCAAATTTAAAGGATACGCCCATGCCACCCTTTTCAGCAGCTAGAGCACTAATACGTTCGTTGATTTCTTGAAATGTCATATTGATAATTTTAAAACACAAAACTACGACTTAAATCTCCCGATGGCAAATTACCTTGAAGTCACAAAATTGACAAGCATCCAAATCTTTTGTCTTTTCAAAGGCAGTCGTTCGATCTAGGATCCGATTAATCCAAACTTGAATGACCTTTTCCGAATCGACCAGAAATTCCTCCATACTTTGAGCCTCCGAAAACCACAAACCAGTTCCCGGCACGGATAACACCTTAGCACCTAAATTTCGGAATGAAATGATTCCTGGCTCCACCTGAATTTGACGCCAATCCAAGTTGGCAAATATTTCATGTGTAGCCGCCTGAACCGACTTGACGAGTAAATATTTATATAACCACAATTGTAAAAGCTTCCCCTTTAAGTCCTCAGACTCCAATTCGCCCTTCAACCCAATCTCTCCAATCGTTAAATCCTTCTGCTCCACCTTACCCGTCTT
>JBJOFM010000174.1:0-2663 GCA_046048755.1 Bacteroidota bacterium
GCAGAATGCTCGCCCAGCGCTGTAAACTAAAATGTTCCCTTGTCCTTGAACACGAAACTCCCTTATTTTAGCTTCATAGGATGGAAGTGCTTCTAATCGTAATTCTTTGGAAATCTTTGCAGAAGTATCCAATAGCGTACGTGGGAACTGGTAGACGCCGGAATTTTTCAATAGGTTTGATTCATGGGGACCAAATGAATAGAACGTATTCATCTGAAAATAAGCGGCATTACTGGCATCCGCTAAAAGTCTAGTTTTTAAATTCTGTAATTTAGGATATGCCGTATAGGCAGAGAGGCCAATCCATGCAAGCGCTGGTAGTATCAAAAATGTTTTTTGAAACGATATGCTAGGCATCAGATTGGGTTGTATCCAGGAATAGTAGGTGATGCAAATGAATACAGAACCATAGAATGAAAATCGTTCGGCAAACAAGGTATTGAAATTGCCATCCTGTGCTCGTCCTAGTGTAATCATAGCCCCTGTAGCTAAAATTTGCGCAAGTACTATTCCTGCAAATAAGAGTTGGCTATCTTTTGTTTTGTGATATCTCCAAAGGATAAAAAGGGTATTGGATAAAAATATACCTCCAATTGTTGTAGCAAGGAGTACTTGATGCTTGACAGCTCCGCCCAAGAATATGAGCGTACCCTGTACAAGGAATAGTAATTTGGAGATTAATGAGCTCGACACAACTTCTTCCGGTGGAGATACATAACCCCAGAAATATACAGCTCCTATGATCAGGCCTGAAAAAGCATAGAGCCAAGCTTTTCGGTCGCGCTCATAAATCAAAAAGAATACAATAATCGGAATAAATGCCAGACCCTCTGAACTAATAAATGGATAAATCAAGGACAGCCAGATGCCTATATTTCGTGTTTTATTTTGAGCGATCAAATAGGCTATCCAGATTAAAAAGACCATCGATGTCGCATGAACCAATACGCCGATCAGCGTTAAGTTATCCATATTCCCGTTCCAGGCAAAGAGGAGGCCTACCACGGGAATAAAGTGTAATCGATTGATTTTATTAACAAGTTGGTAGAGCGGATAGAGTAGACTAAGCAGCAAGATGTTTGTTGCAATTGTTAATGTCTTAAAATTGAATTCGTCCGAAAAAAAATGATAAAATTGGGTAATGAATCTTGCTCCTACGATTCGGTGGATATAATTATGGAATTCCGTACTGCGAATCCAATATTCCTTGCCCTCTAATCGTGGCAAATCCGAAAAATAGGCTAAAAACAAGTAGTCGTCTCCCCAAGTAGGGAAGTTGATGAGGTAATGCGATAGATTATAGAAATGGAGAATTATAAAACTGCTACAAGCAATCAGGATAATCCAGGGGCTTAATTTTTTCATGCGCTGACGCTACTCGCTAGGGTGATTTTTTGGTGGTGTAGGATTTCCAAAATCCCCATATTGATTTCTTGTTTAGTTGATTGGAACACGCTGAGGTCTTTGGTCTCCACAAAAAACATGACCGATATGTCCAAAGAATAGGGTCCAAAACCTTCAAAAACAACTTTGGCCTCTTTTTTACGGCAAAGCTTCTCCTGATTAATTCGAACAGTAATACGTTCGATTGCTTGCTTGATTTGTTCAGGCGACGTGTTTAAGGCACACGTAAGATTGAATTTAGCTCGGCGAAATTCGCGTTCACTCATGTTTTCAAGGGATTGTGAAGTAAGCAGTCGGTTCGGAATCACAATCACATTTCCATCCGCTCCTCGCAAACGTGTGCTGCGAAAACCAATTTTTTCGATGTCTCCACTGATGGCGCCAACTTGAATATTGTCACCTACGACGAAGGGTAGATCCAAGAAAATCGTAAACGAGGCAAAAAGGTTTTCCAAGGTTTCGCGCGCCGCTAATGCCAAAGCCAAACCCCCAATACCTAAACCGGTGATTAGGGCAACCACATCCACTTCGAAAATTCGGCCAAGAATAACAAATCCCGCCCCGGCAATAATAAACACTAAGGAGAGGTCGTTCAGAAAAGGAATGAATTGTTGTTTGGATTTTTGGTCAACCCCTTTCCATTTTTCTTGCGCGACAAAGATGCCTACTTTGACGAGGCGGATGATGAGCCAACTAACATTTAGGATGAGGATGGTCTCAAATGATTTAGCAAGTAGAAAACGGATACCAAAATTTTCAATGGATACCCAATGCCAAGCCGCTGGGATGTGAATATACTGAGCGGCGAAATAGAGGAAAATCCAGAATGTTAACCATTCGAATGGATTTCGAATGAGTACGATGCAATCTTGCAAAGTGATATATTCCTTTGGGAAGAAGCGAAGTACGAGTCTTGAAAAGGTATTCGAGAATAAGCGCCGAAGTAGAAGACCAAGAATTAGTATGAAACCGAATAAGACGAAATCGATTGCCGAGTTTTCCAAAAAGTACCAATTGCTTAAGCGCTCCATACGGGATTCTCAAAATATGATTTCAAATATAGCTAATATCTTACTTGATTATGAAAAAAATTACGACCTTTGCAGACTTGAAAGATATAAAAGGGAGGAATTTTAATCGCATGATTTACAATCAATTGACTCATTTGAATAAAAAGGTTTTTACGTTTCTAGGGCTATCCCTCGTTTTTTCGCTCGTATTTTTATCCAATTTGCACGCACAAACGATTGTTAATTCTC
>JBJOFM010000175.1:0-7382 GCA_046048755.1 Bacteroidota bacterium
AAACACTATCACCACTATCCACAAACAGATTCAATATTTTAACTTTTTGCTTTGGTGTGCTAACTGGTAACGATTGTATATCAGATTTTAAGACAAAAATGTCTTTCCCAAATAAGGGTAACAAAAACAAAGGATTTTCAATATTTTGTTGATTCGTACCGGTTTCCATGATTCGATTTGTTACCTTTGTTGTGCTATGGGATTCGAAATTACGATTGAAAAATCAGAAATTAGTAGAATTAAAGATTTTGACCCTCAAAATATCGGTTTTGGCAAAATTTTCACAGACCACATGTTTTTAGCCAACTGGAATGGCAACCAATGGACTAATCCAAGAATTGTGCCTTACGGCCCACTTAGTTTAAGCCCTGCTACCAGTGCCATCCATTACGGACAATCCATTTTTGAAGGCATGAAAGCTTTTAAAAGTCAGACAGATGGCAAAACATTGTTATTCAGACCATTAGAGAACTGCAAACGACTAAATAAATCGGCCGAAAGAATGGTAATGCCTTCCGTTCCAGAGGATCTTTTTATGTTGGGCCTAACTACCCTTTTAGAATTGGATGAAGCATGGATTCCAAAAACCGAGGGTGGTGCATTGTATATTCGACCTTACATGTTTGCGACGGATGATTTTATCGGTGTAAAGCCATCCGAAAATTTCATATTTGCCATTTTCTGTTGTCCGGTAGGCCCCTATTACAACAAAGCTTTGAAAGTAAAAGTTGAGGATGAATTTTCTCGAGCAGCTCCCGGAGGTGTTGGTTTTACAAAATGTGCCGGCAATTACGGAGCAGCTATGTATCCTACACAAAAAGCGCAGCAGGAAGGATATGATCAAGTGTTATGGACCGATCCAGTTTCTCATCAATGGGTGGAAGAAACCGGAACTACCAATTTGTTTGCGGTTATAGACAATACAGTTATTACGCCCTCTTTAACCAATACATTGTTGGCTGGGATCACTCGAGATAGTGTGATTATTGGACTTAGACATTTGGGATATACGGTAGAAGAACGACCCTTATCTGTGCAAGAGTTAAAAGATGCTACTGCACAAAAAACACTCAAAGAGATGTTTATTACGGGAACTGCGGCTACCTTAATTTCAATTCAAGGGTTTGGACACAAAAACGAGTATTTTGAGGTTTTAGACAACGGGAACACTGCCACTTCATCAGCCATTAAATCCTTTTTAGATTCACTTCGATATGGCAATATAGAAGATCCATTTGGATGGACCGTTTCGATTTAATCGAGGTTGAGTTTACGATTTTTAACGAACAATATTCGCTACAGGCACTGAGGAATTGCTGTCTTTAAAATAAATTAGATGCGCTTATTCTGTACTGCTGTTTCGGCTAATTAAAATGTCTGATTAGACTAAATCCAAAACCATAAAACGACTTACTATGTATGCGGTTGGTGCGAGAATCATGAAACATTTGCATGTTTGCATTGGGCTCTAATACCACGGTAAAATTCCTATTGATATTGATGGATGGTCCCATTGCTACTTTCATATCCATAGTTGTTAATCGCTGATTATCAATAGAATGAAATTCGAAATCACTAAAATAATACCCACTACTTTTAATGGTTCTACCGGGGGATATTTGCATCGCCACCCGGAACGGTGTTTTTCCTAAATACATCAACTTTCTGAAACCAATTGGAATAGAAATTTTAGTTATTTGGTATTTAATTCCACCTTGCGTTGTGGTTAGTTCGTTCACCGTTGAATCGAAATAAATAACTTGTCTATCGTTGGGATTAGGAAAACCTATTAGCACGGAACTATCACGAACCGTGTAGGAATTCCACTCGCGTTTTTGCCACTGCCCATTGCCTTCCCACTCACCGTAAGACATCCCCAAAGCCAATTGTATTCCATTGGATACATCTTTTAGTAAGGATAATTGGTAATGTGCGTTGTATTGATTCCCTAATACACTGAGCGGCAGGGTTTCATCAAAATTGGTCAAGACTCTACTGCCAGTACCCACCGATAATTCAAGATGATATGGAGAATCGAAATTACCCGGTTTAAAGTACCGGTTCAGTTCATCCTCTTCAAAATCCACAAAAACCGCTTCAAACTCCGATTGGGATAATGGATCCGGGATTTCAAACATTTGCAAACCTTTACCATGGGTTAATGCCAATAATGCTTCTATATCCAACCACAGATTAATTTCCGTTTCTTTTTCAACTATTATTTCGGCAGATTTTTCAACGAATAAACTTGAAGTTTCTAGCGTTGAAGAGGCCGATTCAATTACTGCGACGTCTTTTTCGTTCTTTGTTAAGGCTGAGATTTGCGTAAGTATTCCTTTGGTTGTAATAGGCTGATTTACTTTTGCAACTTCGGCGGATATCAGTTCTAGAGATTGTGATAGAATTTCTTCCGTAGGATTGATGATATTTTTAACTTCTGACGTTGCTAAGACCGAATTGTATCCTTCGGAAATTATAGCGGCAACCTCTTCGTCCATCGTTTCCTGTGATTTTTTACCCATTGAACGTGAAGCTTCTTGGGAAAATAAAACCGTGTTAACTGCCGTGGGCCTTTTTACTAACTTTTTCGTAATCTGTATTACCGAATTATCCTTGTCGGTAACCGATTTCTCAGAATTGTCTTTTGTAGACTGTATTGTATTTTCTACTTTGTCTTCTACTTGTTTTTGATACTGTATTTTTTGTGAGGATTTACTATGATTCTCAGCAATTACAATCGACTTTTTCACTTTGCTGTGAGCTGAATTCCAGGCGAAATAACCCAATCCAGCAGCCGTAAACAAACCACCCACAATTACAATTCTTGGCCAAAACAATAATAATCGACGTTTCTTTTTTTCTCTGCGCTGCATTACCTCTTCAAAGGTCATGCGCTCATTTAGCGGAGACTCTAAGTCGTGGATTTGATTGACGATATGTTTTTTCAAGTACGACATTAGGAGGGTGAGTTAAGGGGATTAGAGGATGGATTTTGTTTAACAAAAGCTAATTGCAAGGCCTTTCTAGCTTTAGAATATTGCGATCTAGAGGTACCTTCATCAATTCCGAGTTCTTCTGCAATTTCTTTATGACTAAATCCTTCAATTGCATACATATTAAAAACGGTTCTGTACCCAACGGGTAAGGATTCAATCAACGACAATATTTCTTTAACCTGCAAATTATTCAAACTTTCATCGTCAAATCCCAGGTGATACTCTTCTTCAGTAAGAGAGTCGAGAACATGTTTTCTTGCCCTAATTTTATTAATGCATTGATTAACGGTAACTCGTCTCATCCAAGTTTCAAGGGAACTTTCCCCGCGGAACTTAGACAAATTATCGTATATCTTAACAAAACTCTCCATGAGTGCGTCTTCTGCTTCTTCGGTATTATTGCAATAGCGTTGGCACAATGCGAACAATTTTTTGGAATATCGGTTCCAAAGTTCGCGCTGACAGATTCGGTCTTCGCGCTTGCAACCCTCTAACAATTCTTTGTCCGTCATGCCGGTGTATAAATTTCATGACTCCTTTAGGAAGTTAACGCTATAGACAAGCTATTTTTCAAATTGTTGCTTCCTGCAGAAATAATTTTTACAAGTTTCGAAAAAAAGCTAAGGTTTTCCACAACCGGTGGCAATAATTTTCTTTTTAGATTGATTATGCGGTTGTTGTTTTACTGCAATGTTTGTTAGGCTAGTTAAAGAATCGGCAAAAAATCTTTGTAATAAGACTTCCATTGGGTATTATTTCCTAGCAATAGTCTATTTTGTTTTAACTTCTCAACTATCGGCTCAATTTATAAAACAGAATTACTTGGACCAAGCCGAAAGAATAGTTAAGACGCTTTCGTTTGAAAAGCAAGTTGCGCAATTATTGATGGTTCCGGCTTGGTCAAAAGACAATCAGGTAGATCCCATTTTGGTTAAACAAATTAAGCAATACGGAGTTGGGGGGATAATTTGGTTTCAGGGCGATTTAATCACTCAGGCCTATTTAAATAACTATTACCAACAAGAAAGTTTGCTACCTCTGTTGGTTGGTATAGACGGAGAATGGGGGTTATCAATGCGCTTGTCTAATCAGTATAAATATCCCTATGCGTTAACCTTGGGTTCGGCATCCCAAGTAAAAAAAGGTTTATTAACCGAAGAGTACAGCTACCGTACCGGATTATACATTGGTTGGGAATGCAAACGAGCGGGAATACACATCAATTTCGCCCCCGATATCGATGTCAATACCGAGCCCAACAATCCCATCATTGGTTTTCGGAGTTTTGGATCAGACGAGGCCCATGTTGCTCAATTGGGATTGGCATTTTCGAAAGGATTACAAGAGGCAGGTATTTTGGCCTGTGCCAAGCATTTTCCGGGACATGGTAACACCGTTGTAGATTCTCACAAAGATTTGCCAACCATTTCCCTTCCCCTTTCGGAAATCGAGAAAACACATATCGAACCATTTCGAAAACTCGTTGACCAACCCGTTGCAAGTGTTATGATGGGTCATTTACAAGTTCCAAGCATGGACAGTTCCGGACTACCTGCTTCTTTATCGAAAACGATTATTAACGATTGGGTTCGTGGTAAACTGGGGTACAAAGACCTGATTATCACAGACGCTTTGAACATGAAGGGTGTTGCGAAAATTTCCACCCCTACGGAAGTTGCATTTATGGCTCTGCAAGCAGGCAATGATATTTTATTATTCCCAGAGGATGTAGCCGGATTTATTGAAATGGCGAAATCGGCAAAAGAAAATGGATGGTTGGATAGTTCCGAGATTGCTCAACGTGTTAAACGAGTGATTGGGGTAAAGATACAGCTGGGATTATTTCAACAACGATTAACCGAAATCCCTGGACTATCGAACGATGTACAGCAATTGCAAAAAGAATTTGAGTCGATATACGAACAAGAAATCACCCAAAAATCCACGGTAAACTTGCAACCTACGGTAGGTAGCATATCAGGATTGCCATGGAAACCCTACCAATCCGATAGTATTTTACCCGTTTTTATCGGCGATAGTATATCCTTTCAGGTATTGAAAAAACTACAAGGCTACAATTATTGCAAATACCCTGTTTTGGTGAATTGGAATGCCGATTCAATAAAATTAAATATTGTATTGAAATCAATTTATCAGCGACATTCGCTTCGTTCAAGAATTGTTGTTTTTGGTTTGGACTTTCCTGTTTGGGGAACAAAATCCCGTCTCCTACCCTCTAAAATCACCCTATTTTTAATGGACCTTCAAAACAAATATAGAATGGTTTATTTGCATGCAGGTCACAGTTATGCTATACGCGAATTGCAACAAAAAAGTACGGTTCCCATAGTTATTGTTCATGAAAATGCATTCAATAAAATTCAGTCTGGCATCGATAACCTATTTGGTGCTTATTCGGGCCATGGAATTTTACCGGTTGAAATTAAGAATTCAAGTTCCTTGGTTTTAAACGCAGTAAACAACTGGAAAAATCTTCCCAATTTTATACCATCGTATTTAGAGGGCAAAGATCACTTTCAACGTTTGCAATATTTGCAACAAACCGCGGCTATTGATTCCATGATGCAATTAGGAATATCGGAAAAATTATTCCCCAGTGCTCAATTAGTAGTACTTAAAGACGGTAAATTATTCTACGAAAAATCTTTTGGCTACCTCCCCGACTCCACGGAAACATTGGTTGGACTTCAACAAAATCAACGACTTAAACTAATACAAGAAAGTCAGGGAAACACGGGACCCAAAATACAAGCCAACAATCAACATATTTATGATATTGCTTCGGTAACTAAAATTGCTGCAACAACCGCCGCCATTATGAAATTGGTTGAAACGAAAGGTATCAAATTGGATGTAGGCATCGGAACGTTGTTTCCTGAGGTTTCGGCTAGTCCATGGGCAACATTAACGTTACGTGAATTACTAATGCACAGAACGGGATTAATTGCATTTCTGCCATTAACTTCTAAGTTTATTGAACATGGTGCTCAGGTAAGAATCAATAGCAATGCTGGAGTTAGTACGTTGATGTCGGACAACCAACAAATGCCAGTAGGACATGGGGTTTGGATGGATCAATCGTGGGGGAATCAGGCTTGGGAATGGATAAAGCGATTAACCCCGCTTGCCGATAAAGCCTATATATACAGCGACATTAATTTTGTTATTCTTGGCAAATTCATTGAATATGAGACCGGTATGGGATTGGATCGATACATGGACCAAGAGTTTTACCGGCCGATGGGATTAACCACGATGGGATATAGACCTTTGCAGCGAAATATACCGCATTATCAAATTGCACCTACTTTTATTGACACCTATAGTGTTACTTCGAGTTTGGGAAGAGGATTGGTACAAGGTTATGTCCATGATCCTACAGCCATGTTTTTGGGTGGCGTAGCGGGAAATGCAGGGTTGTTTTCCAATGCACACGATTTGGCTTGCTTTATGGAGATGTTGCGTTCGGGAGGAATTTGGAATGGAAAGCGATACCTAAAATCCAGCACCATAGCTCATTTCACCACCAGTGTTGGAACGATTAAAACCACTAAAAAGGGAGAAAAAATTCAACATTACCGAGGTTTGGGATTCGACAAAGTAAACGGTAAAGTAGGTTTAAAAAACAATGTATTTGAAGGAGCTCCGGAGAGTCTTTTCGGTCATAGCGGTTACACCGGCACTTGGGCTTGGGCCGATCCAGAAAGCGGATTGGTTTTTGTTTTTTTATCGAACAGAACCTTCCCTAACGATACCAATAAAAAGCTGGCCGAAACGGGTTTCAGGGGTAGATTGTTGGAAGTAGTGTATAAAAATCTACCGAAAGAATAGCTGTAGATCGATACCTGCTAAATTCCCACTACTCATTAGCAATAATACCTGGTGTTGTGCGGGTTTATTGTTTAAAGCATTTACTATCAAGTTTTGTAATTCGAGGGGTGAACTGATAGCATGTCCTACACCAAATCGACTTTCAATTTCTTTGGCGCTGGGAATTGGCATTTTCTTTAATTCAAAAACATGGGGATCAAATAAAATAAACGCTTGGTTTGCCGGTTGCAGGGTTTGGTTGTACCTGGACATAAATTCGGGGTTTAAGCTTGAAAACGTATGTACTTCAAATACCGCAATAAACTGAGAATCTGGAAATTGTTCTCTTACCGCATTTACGGTTGCTGCCACTTTGGATGGGGCATGTGCGAAATCTCGGATAACGGTTAAGGTTTCTGATTGATGAATAATTTCCATTCGCTTAGCGGTACCGGGGAAGGTGGACAATGCTTGCCATGCATCGTTTTCTTTGATACCAACCCATTTCGCCAATTTCACCACCCCTGCGGCATTTTGTAAATTGTGTTTTCCAAA
>JBJOFM010000176.1:0-6360 GCA_046048755.1 Bacteroidota bacterium
GGTTAGCGCTTTAGCCCTAACGTACTTCACAATTTTCCTTCCTCAAGCGTTTTGGCTAGGACTACCAACCTTTTTTGGTGGTTTGGCTATGGCGATGGATTGGGTTTAATCGGGTTATTTCTTTTTATTTGTATTCCAGTCTAGGTAGGCTGGTTAATAAACTATTGTAAAATAATTTTATCATTTATGGCAAACAACCATTGGTTTGATTTCGAAAAAGACATAGTTGATTTGATTGATCAATTAGAAAAGACCAAGGAAAGCAATGAGAAAGGCAAAGTAGATCTTTCGGATATGATTGTTACGTTGGAGGAAAAGATTCAATTGGCGAAGGAGGCAACGTATTCAAAATTAACGGGTTGGCAGAAAGTGCAGATTAGTAGGCACCAAAACAGACCGTATACATTGGATTACATTGAGCATATTGCAACGAATTTTATTGAGTTGCATGGTGATCGGCAGGTAAAGGACGACAAGGCTATTGTGGGTGGTTTTGCGGAGATTGATGGAAGACCGGTTATGATTATCGGCCAGCAAAAAGGTAGAAATACTAAGGAACGTCAATTACGCAATTTTGGAATGCCGAATCCGGAGGGTTATCGCAAGGCCTTACGATTGATGAAGTTGGCGGAGAAATTTAATGTTCCTATTATTACGTTGATAGATACGCCGGGTGCGTCACCGGGTTTGGAAGCAGAAGAGCGAGGTCAGGGAGAGGCAATTGCACGTAATTTAATGGAAATGAGCGTGTTGAAGGTGCCAGTGATTTGTATTGTAATTGGCGAAGGTGCCAGCGGTGGTGCATTGGGAATTGGTATTGGTGATAAGGTATTGATGATGCAATACACTTGGTATAGTGTTATTTCCCCAGAGAGTTGTTCCAGTATTTTGTGGAGGACTTGGGAGAAGAAAGAGTTAGCGGCAGAGGCATTGAAATTATCGGCTACGGATATGTTGGGTAATGGATTGGTGGATGGTATCATTCCTGAACCCTTGGGCGGAGCGCATCATGATCCGGAGGTGGCATATCAAAATATCAAACAAGCTATTTTGAGTTCTTTGGATGAGTTAGTGGGCATGGATCCTGAGGATCGAATCAGCAAACGTATCGATAAATTTTCCCGGATGGGAGTAGTTGTGGAATGAGAAATCGCATCACTGAATTGTTTGGGATCCAGTACCCCATTATTCAGGGAGGTATGATTTGGTGTAGTGGTTGGGAGTTAGCAAGTGCAGTTTCCAATGCTGGAGGCTTGGGTTTAATTGGAAGTGGCAGTATGTATCCTGATATCCTTCGGGAGCAGATTAGAAAATGCAAATTAGCTACAAACAAACCCTTCGGCGTAAATGTACCTTTGTTGTATCCCGATTTGGATCAGCATTTAGAAATTATTGTTGAAGAAGGGGTGAAAATTGTGTTTACGAGTGCGGGAAATCCGGCAAAATACACCTCTTGGTTAAAGGAACGAGGTATCACAGTGGTGCACGTAGTTGCGAATTTAAAATTTGCAAAAAAATGCGTAGAAGCCGGTGTTGATGCGATTGTTGCGGAGGGATTTGAGGCTGGCGGGCACAATGGCAGGGAAGAGACCACTACGATGTGTTTAATACCCATGATTACCGAGCAAGTGAGTATTCCTGTTATTGCAGCGGGTGGTATTGGGAGTGGAAAGGCTATGGCGGCAGCATTTTGTTTGGGGGCCGAAGGCGTTCAGGTTGGCAGTAGGTTTGCGGCCACCGTGGAAAGCAGTGCACATCAGGCATTTAAAGAGGCTATCTTATCCGCTGGGGATGGAAGTACAGAGTTGACTTTGAAAGAGTTAACGCCTGTTCGATTGTTAAAAAATGAATTTTATCAGAAAGTTCAGGAAGCGTATAAAAACGATGCGTCTGTAGAAGAATTGCAATATTTACTAGGACGAGGAAGAGCTAAAAAGGGAATGTTTGAGGGCGATTTAGTGGAAGGCGAACTGGAAATTGGTCAGGTGGCTGCCATGATTAACGCGATTCCTGCGGCAGGAGAGGTAGTTAAATTCATGATGGAGGAATACGATACAGTGATTTCAAGATTGACATCGAGATAAATAATTGCGAGTTTTATGGAGGAATCGGCAAAGAACATGGGTGTAGGAAGTGACGAAATACGCGAGGTCACCGAGGATGTTATGATTTCAATGGAACCCTGGAAATTGGTTTATTGCGCGAGCAGGCAAGAAAAGAAAGTATCGGCATATTTGGCTCAACGAGATATCGAGTATTATTTGCCACTGGTGAAGTCGTTGCGCTTTTGGAAAGACCGAAAGAAATGGGTAGAAATGCCTTTATTTAACGGGTATTTATTTGTTCGGCCTACAGAAATTCAGCGGGATGTTGTTTTAACCTTGCCGGGTGTTGTTAAATATATCCGATATAATGGCAAGGACGCCTTGGTTCCGGCGGAGCAGGTGCAATTGATACAGCGATTGATTGAGAAGGGGTATCAGATGGAGCGGTATGATGGGGATGAAGATTTAGAGCGTGGAGATATAGCGGAGGTATTGGATGGTGTGTTTCGGGGCCAGGAAGTGGAGGTATTCCATAATACGGAGCGAGAAGAATCGTTTATAATTGTAACGGTAGAGGCTGCAAATCACCGAATTAAGGTTAACTTGCCGAGGGAGATTTTGAAGTTAAAGATCAAAGGCAAGGATCGAACGGATAAGGCTCTCTGGTAAATTAAACACGATGGTAGGAGAAACTATATTATTGTTATCGCCACATACGGATGATGCGGAGTTGGGATGTGGGGCGAGTATTGCGAAGTTTATTCGACAAGGAAAGAAGGTATATTATGCAGCGTTTAGCGCCTGTGAGCAAAGTGTTTTGCCGCAGTTTCCCAAGGATATTTTGATTCACGAGGTACAGGAAGCAACTTCGGAATTAGGGATAAAGTCGGAAGATTTATTCTTATTTCGGTACGAAGTAAGAACATTCAATTACAAACGGCAGGAGATACTGGACGATTTAATTCGTTTGCGGGAACAATTAAAACCGGATACGGTATTGATGCCGTGTTTGCACGATATTCACCAGGATCACAAAACCCTGGCCGAAGAGGGGTTGCGTGCATTTAAATTTTGCAATGTCTTTTGTTACGAGTTGCCTTGGAATAATTTGAATTTTAATACGGCAGCATTTGAGGTGGTGGAAGAGGAAGACGCATTGTGCAAGGTGAAGGCATTGAATCGGTACAAGAGTCAGGCGCATCGAAGTTACGCCAATGAAGAGTTTTTACGGAGTCAGTTGCGCATGCGCGGTGTTCAGGTTTCGAGACGGTATGCAGAAGCTTTCGAGGTTATTCGAATGATTTCTGAGTAGGTAACATTAAATGAAGAATTATAATAGAATATTATACTTCGGTTCAATATTTTATTGCGTAGTTTCCTTGTTTTTCATTTATTCCCATGATGGTTATTTGATTGATGATGCCGTAATATACTGGTCACAGGCAAAAAAAAGCCCTGGGTTGGTATACCCTTCTGCAACAGATTTTACTTCGGACTTTATTTGGCACCCGATGGTGATAAATGTCTCGCGATTTGTTTTGGGCTTGGGTGGGGGATTAAAAACGGTTCAGTTACTTAATATGTTACTATCTCTAGGGATTTTGCATGGAATAAGGAAATTGGCCAACACGTTATTTTCGACTCAAATTTCATTAGTAACGTTTTTGTTGTGCTTGGTATATCCTAATTTTTATATTTGGAATTTGGCGCCGTGCACAGAGATTTACTTTCTATTTTTTCTGTTATTAATTTTAAATCTGTTTAATTGGAAAAATGGGTATCGCTATTTAATCATTGGGTTATTGTTTCCTGTTTTAGACTATTCCCGGGAGTTGGGATTAATAGTTATCGTATGTTATGCGTTGGGTAATAGTACTACATTGATTTCAAAATCGGGTATTGTGCGAAAGTTACAGCACGGAGTATTGTTCATAGTAGGTTTTGGATTGATGCATTTTGGAATTGGGATGTTTCATAAAAGTAAAACGGGGATTTTTTGGACGAAGGGTTCTGTTCTTGGCTACAATATCATTAACGGGGCTGCGGGTGATCATGTGGGTGAAAACAATAATTTAGCTACTCAAATTGGCAGTTTAGGGTATATACCTAACGCGTCGTCGATGTCGTTTTATGTAAAGGATTCCATTTGGAGAAAACGGGGTTTTGGTTTTATCAAAGAACATCCATTAGAATACGTAAGACCTTTTCCTCGGAAGTTGATGAAGTTATTTATCCATGATTTAGCATTTGTGAATTTTGCTTATGAAAAATACAGTTGGTATCAGATGGCAAAGGATCGCAGAGGTGGTAAAGGAATCACAGAATTATTATTGGATTATCCATTTCTATGGATGATGAATGTCTTGTTTTATATCTTATTTGCATTTGAGTTATTGGGTATTTGGGTATTCAGACTTAGGTTTAAAACCTTGTTATTTATTGTTTTACTTGGATTTGCTGTATTGTTTTTGCCTATGTTGTTTCAAACCCAACCCCGGTACCATACACCCACATTTATACTGTTTCTTCCATTTGCGGCAGCTTTTATCCATTCTAAATTGAGCCACAAGGCTTGGTTTAGTAAGGTAGTGGGTAATTAATTGTTTGAATAAGCGGTTCAATACATGTATTTTCGCTACTGCGAATTGGTAGTGTATTTCGGATGAATGGAATGGTTTTTTTGAAATAACAACGGATTGGCACTCTTTTAATTTTACACAAAACTTATGATAACGGAAATAATATCGCCCATTATTTTTACTGTGTTTTTGGCTGTGGGAGCCTGGTTTTTTGCCGGCAAGGTAAAATTTATTCGCAGGAATATATTGTTAGGTAGGGATTTGGATTTAAGTGATAACCCGGCGGCACGATGGAAGCAAATGCTATGGGTAGCCATGGGACAGAGCAAGATGGTGAAACGACCTGTTGCAGCAATATTTCACTTGTTTGTTTACTTGGGTTTTGTATTGATAAACATCGAGGTTTTAGAGATATTGGTGGATGGAATAACGGGACATCACCGTTCGTTTTCTGGGTTGGGAAGTGTTTATAATGTGGCGATTGGCTTTTTTGAAATACTTGCATTCTTGGTTATCGTGGCATGTGTGGTGTTTTTGGCGCGCCGGTATGTTGTAAAGGTTCCGCGATTGAATTCCAGCGACTTGAAAGGTTGGCCCAAGAAGGATGCAACGGTTATATTGGTGGTGGAAATTGTGTTGATGGCCGCTTTATTAAAGATGAATGCGGCGGATCAACTATTGCAGCAGCGGGCATTGAATGGCACTGAAGTTAGTAATTTGGCTCACTATTTACCTAAGCACCACGATTGTTGCGGTGAATTGATGGGCAGTTTTCCGGTAAGTCAATATTTGGTACCCCTGATGGATGGTTTTGACGATGGATTTTTAATTTTTATTGAGAGAGCAGCATGGTGGTTCCATTTTGTAGGCATTTTGTTGTTTTTAAATTATGTACCCTATTCCAAACATTGGCATATTATCATGAGTTTTCCCAATGTCTATTATACTCCGTTGAAGCCTAAAGGAGCATTTGATAATATGGGTTCTGTGACTACGGAGGTAAACTTAATGATGGATCCCTCTGCGGTGCCACCGGATGGGTATGAGCCACCGGCGGGTTTCGGTGCTAGAGACGTTCAAGATTTAAGTTGGAAAAACTTGATGGACGCCTACACTTGTACGGAATGTGGACGATGCAGTAGCGTTTGCCCAGCAAATATTACGGGTAAATTGTTATCGCCAAGGAAAATTATGATGTCTACTCGCGATCGATTGGAAGAAGTGGGCAATGGTTTGGATGCCGGAATCAAGTCGGGAACCATACAGAAATTAGAGAATGGCAACCTACCCCGATTGGAGGATGGAAAGGATTTGCATAGTTATATAAGTTCAGAAGAATTGTGGGCTTGTACCACTTGTAATGCTTGTGCAGAGGCTTGTCCAGTGAATATCAATCCTGTAGACATCATCGTACAGATGCGACAGTATTTGGTAATGGAAAAAAGTGCAGCTCCTGGAGAATTGAACTCAATGTTTACCAACTTGGAGAATAACGGAGCACCTTGGCAATTTAACCAAATGGATAAGGCCAATTGGGCAATAGATGCGGATAACGGGTAAATTGTTGTATTTTTGAATCGAAATGAATAATCTGCATGTAACCTTAATGTCCTTAATGGGAGGACAAGAGTGGATTTGGATTTTGGTTTTGGTTTTGTTGCTATTTGGCGGCAAGAAGATTCCTGAACTAATGCGTGGCTTAGGCAAGGGAATCCGCGAGTTTCAAGATGCTAAAA
>JBJOFM010000177.1:0-5653 GCA_046048755.1 Bacteroidota bacterium
AGTTGCCGAAAAAAATCCAACTGGAAATTCAACAATTGCGTGCATAACAACTTCTAATAAAAAAAATCATGAAAAAAACAATCCTAGCAATCGCTACGTTATTTTTAGCTTACGGAGCTCATGCACAGAGCAAAACGGCTCCGGCTAAAGGAAAATCCAAGAGCAGCACGAGTAAAACAGCGGCTCCCAGCAGCAAATCGGGAAGCAATGCTCCCGCAAAAGCACCTACTTCTTCAAGCAAAAAAATGGAACATACGTTAACAATTAATGGCAACCCGGTAGTAGTATCCGACGGGATTTATGCTGAAATGAACACCACCAAAGGAACTATTTTATTGGAATTGCACTACAAAGAAACGCCCATGACGGTTTGTAATTTTGTAGGTTTGGCCGAAGGTAAAATTGCCAACAACGCAAAACCTGCTGGAACTCCATTCTACGATGGATTGGCTTTCCACCGTGTAATAGCTAATTTCATGATTCAAGGCGGAGACCCTGCAGGAAACGGCAGTGGCGGACCCGGTTATAAATTTGCCGATGAATTTGTACCCAGCTTGAAGCATACCGGTCCGGGTATTCTAAGTATGGCCAATGCCGGTCCTGGAACCAACGGTTCTCAGTTCTTTATCACGCACGTTCAAACGGCTTGGTTAGACGGAGCGCACACCGTTTTTGGTAAGGTTGTCACTGGACAAGACATCGTAAATGCCATTGCACAGGGCGATAAAATTAACACGTTGGTAATTCACCGTTTGGGTAGCGATGCCAAGAAATTTGAAGCGGACGATAAAGCCTTCAAAGCCTACCAGGAAGCCAATGTTGCTAAACAGAAGGAAGCTTCTAAGGCGGCGATGATGGAGTTCGAAACTTGGGTTCGCACTACCTATCCTACGGCAAAACAAACTCCCAGCGGTTTGTGGTACGTAGTAGAGCAAGAAGGCACCGGCGCACAAGCAACAGCAGGCAAGCAAGTGAGTGTTCACTATGCCGGTAAATTGCAAAATGGTACTGAGTTCGACAATTCCTACAAGCGCGGAGAGCCAATTACTTTTACTTTGGGCATGGGTCAAGTGATCCCAGGTTGGGACGAAGGCATAGCGTTGATGAAAGAAGGCGGAAAATACAAATTGATTATTCCTTCCGAATTGGGTTATGGAAAACGCGGTGCGGGTGGAGTAATTCCTCCCAATGCTACCTTGATTTTTGATACAGAATTAGTAAAAGTTCAGTAATACACTGACTCTCAGAGCCTCTGTTGCGACTTTCGCCGACTCGGTAGAATGAGAAAATTAACCATTTTCTTGCTTTTACCCATAGAATTTTAAGGCTGATGGATTGCACACATATTTGTTGAAAACTACAGAATTACTTTCCAACCGGTGATGCCGGTTGGATTGTAGTTTTGTATCCCGTAACTATGCTATCGTATTGTTATCGATAGCTTATTTTTTTATGAAAAAAGCCAAATATATTTTCGTTACGGGAGGCGTAACATCTTCGTTAGGTAAAGGCATCGTCGCTGCTTCACTCGCAAAATTATTACAAGCTCGCGGGTATCGAGTAACGATTCAAAAATTCGACCCTTATATCAACGTAGATCCAGGAACGTTAAACCCTTACGAACATGGCGAATGTTACGTAACTGAAGACGGTGCTGAAACCGATTTGGACTTGGGTCACTACGAGCGTTTTTTAAATGTACCCACCTCCCAAGCCAACAACGTTACCACCGGAAGAGTATACCAAACCGTTATCGATAATGAGCGCAGAGGCGATTATTTAGGTAAAACCGTTCAGGTAATTCCTCACATCACAGACGAAATCAAACGCCGAATGAAAATTTTGGGCGAATCGGGGGATTTTGATATCGTGATAACCGAGATTGGCGGTACTGTAGGCGATATCGAATCCTTGCCATACGTGGAAAGTATGCGTCAATTGTTATGGGAAGAAGGACACGAAAATGCTTTGGTAGTTCACTTAACCTTGATCCCGTATTTGGCAGCGGCTGGCGAATTAAAGACCAAACCTACGCAGCACAGCGTAAAAAGCCTATTGGAATACGGTGTACAGCCCGATGTGTTGGTATGTAGAACCGAAAAGCCCCTTACCCAAGAGATTCGCCGAAAATTAGCATTATTCTGCAATGTTCAACCCAATGCGGTAATCGAAGCGGCCGATTTAAAAACCATTTACGAAGCCCCTTTGGCCATGTTAAAGGAGAAATTGGACAAGGTGGTGTTGAATAAATTAAAACTAAGCACCAAAAACGATCCAGATTTGGATCAGTGGCGCGATTTCTTATTCAAATTG
Source organism: Bacteroidota bacterium (assembly GCA_046048755.1). Lineage (GTDB taxonomy): Bacteria > Bacteroidota > Bacteroidia > NS11-12g > UBA955 > JAGKXC01. Next base: position 2,314 of record JBJOFM010000177.1, read on the forward strand.
GAACATCCAAAAAGCGAAGTAAATATCGCTTTGGTTGGGAAATACGTGGAGTTGCCCGATGCCTATAAATCCATCAACGAGGCCTTCATTCATGCGGGTGCGGCCAACGAATGCAAGGTGAAAGTTACCTACATTCATTCGGAACATCTCACCGTGGAGAATGCCGCTAAGAAGCTACAAGGGTATGATGGAATCTTGGTTGCTCCTGGTTTCGGGCACCGCGGAATCGAAGGCAAATTGGAAGCCATCCGCTACGTGAGAGAAAACAATATTCCATTCTTTGGGATTTGCTTGGGTATGCAATGTTCTGTAATCGAATTTGCTAGAAATGTTTGCGGATTAACCAACGCATTCTCGGTAGAAATGGATGCCAATACCCCCTATCCCGTAATTGATATTATGGAAGGTCAAAAAGAATTAACCCAAAAGGGTGGAACCATGCGTTTGGGTTCTTACGATTGCGATTTGGTGAAAGGATCCAATGCCGCCAAGGCTTATGGAAAAACGCATATTTCGGAAAGACACAGGCACCGGTACGAATTCAACGATGCGTATAAAAAGCAAATCGAAGAAGCCGGAATGAAAATTACTGGAACCAATCCGCAAACGGGCTTGGCCGAAATAGTAGAAATCCCAACCCACAAATGGTTTGTTGGTGTTCAGTTTCACCCAGAATTAAAGAGTACCGTAGCCAACCCCCATCCCCTATTTGTAAAATTTGTTAAGGCCTGCTTAGGCGCATAACGAATTACTGGGGCGGAAGAAAATTCAACAGCAGATAAACCGGAAAATGATCGGAATATCCGTTTAGGAATTTTTTACCACCAAATGTCCGCAACGGAAAATCCATGTACGGTTCTTCGTGTTGACGCATCCAATGCGGAGCCATTACGCCAAAAGCAACGGGCTTTGTCATCAATTGAGTAGCCGCCAAATCCTTATAATATTCGTTTACCGACATATCCGTAACATTGGTCTGTCTTAACGATTTATAATAAAACAACGGGTGCTGCTGTAACGATGACTCTAAAAGCGTTTTACTGATAATAATCTGATCAAATTGATTCCATTGAACAGGCGGTAATTCCTTTACTCCCGGTTTGGAATACGGTCTGTACGCTAAAGAACCCGTAATCCATCCCGAATCTCTGTAGGTTTTCGCTGGGTTTATTAGGGTTTCACCTGCATTTGAACCCTCCTTATCGGAATAATCGCACATACCTTGAGCACCTAAAACTGTAGCAATCGATGGATCCGATGGGTCATCATTAAAATCACCCATGATAATAATTCGCTTGGGGATAAACGGCTGGTTGCAATAGGCTTTCAATGCGCGCGCTGCAATAGCTCTATTTTCTGCCGATTCCGCACCCCCTCTTCTGGACGGCCAATGGTTTACAGCCACCAAAAATGTATCATGCGTTGAACGATGTAACAAGTGTGCGGCCATAATATCCCGCGTTGGGAAATTTCCAGGAATTGGCACGGGAATCATATCCACTTTGAGCACAGCCCAAGCCAAGGTATCGTAAACCAACGCCACGTCAATGCCACGTTTATCGGGCGATTCTCTATGAATGATTTGATAATCAAAACGCCGTTTCTCAGTACGATAATTATCCGTTTGCACGGCATTGGCATTACCCGCCTCATCCTTCGATTTCCAGGTGGTTAACAAATCTTCTAAAACCAACTGATTTTCCAACTCCACAAAACCCATCAATGTTAAATGAGGTCTATTGTATTTTGGGCCCAATCCATATCCCACCCGATTTTGAATAGAATCCAATACGGTAGACATATTTTGCAATTTCTGTTGGTAGCGTTCCGCACCCCACTTATAATCCCCGGATGGCAAAAATTCTGTGTCATCATTGGGTCCATCGATGGTATCAAACAAGTTCTCCAAATTGTAAAATACCACCCCTTCAAAATAGCGATCTGCATAATACGAAAAATCGTGCGGGTTACCTTTTGCGCCAACTCCAATCCAATGATTACCTGTTTTGGGGATAGTGCTGCTGGTTTTAGCCGACTTACAACCCAAGGAAGCCAAACTTATAACAAGCATGCTGGCAATAACCCATGCCGATTTTTTAACAATGGTGAATTGGTTCATGGTAATTAACCCTGTAAATTTAGCATGTATTTTCCGTACATCGTTAATCGTTTTGGGGAAACTACTTGGTGACAATGATTGCAAACGATGTCAGCAGTCAATCTTGGGTGAATCTGATTGGTGACGATACTTGGTGACAATGATTGCAATCGATGCCAGCAGTTAATCTTTGGTAAAACTGTTTGGTGACGATGTTTGGAGATAAACTCCCTCCATCAACCATCCGCGGAAGCTTATCTACTGTAATTCGGGGCTTCGTTGGTGATTTTCACGTCGTGCGGATGACTTTCGCGCATACCGGCATTGGTAATTCGAACAAATTGTGCCGATTTTAAATCTTCGATGCTAGAAGCACCGCAGTAACCCATACCCGCACGAATACCGCCTACCAACTGATAAATCACTTCGTTCACATGGCCTTTGTATGCCACGCTTCCTACGATACCTTCGGGCACCAATTTGGCCACTTCTTCTTCGGCATCTTGAAAATAACGGTCTTTGGAACCTTCTTTCATGGCTTCAATCGAGCCCATTCCGCGATAACTCTTTACTTTTCTGCCTTCGTAGAAAATGGTATCTCCAGGTGATTCTTCGGTACCTGCGAACAGGCCACCCGCCATAATAATATCGGCCCCAGCTACCAACGCTTTTACGATATCCCCACTGTAGCGAATTCCGCCATCGGCAATAACTGGTACGCCTGAACCTTTCAGCGCTTCCACTACATCCATCACCGCTGTTAATTGAGGAACCCCGATTCCGGCAATGATACGTGTTGTGCAAATTGAACCCGGTCCTACACCCACTTTTACGGCATCTGCTCCGGCCTCAGCCAACGCTTTTGCCGCAGCGCCTGTAGCAATATTTCCTGCGATTATCTGCAGTTCGGGGAAGGCAGATTTCACTCTTCTGACTTCATCGATAACCCCTTTTGAATGTCCGTGTGCGGTATCAATTGCGATCACATCCACTCCTACAGCCACCAACGCAGCTACTCGTTCTAGCGTATCGGCAGTAACCCCAACGGCAGCTCCTACCACCAATCGTCCGTGTGCATCTTTGCAGGCCTTGGGATAATTCTTCACCTTGGAAATATCCTTGAAGGTGATTAACCCTTTTAATACATTATTCCCATCCACGATGGGCAATTTTTCAATTTTATGTTTTTCAAGAATTTCTTGCGCGCCTTTTAAATCCGTCCCTAACGGGGCCGTTATTAGA
>JBJOFM010000178.1:0-5087 GCA_046048755.1 Bacteroidota bacterium
ACTATTTGACTCTTTACTTGATTCTTGGCTTGACTCGTTGTTGTGCTTTTCACTTTCTTTCGTTCCTGTAGATTTTTCAGCTTCATCAGAATCTACGGATGTAGCATTTTCGAAAGGATCTCTGGTAATTACAGAAGCAATAGGTACAGCGATCACATTGCTTTTATGATCCGTTTTAATATCCACAGAAGCCGTCATTCCAGGAAGAAAGGGGAATTTCCCCGAATTCAACAAATCTGAATAACTGTTGCGCAATAGTCGCACTTTTACAATAAAATTTGTAACCTGGTCATTTAAGTTTTGAGTTTGATTAAAAACTGCCGAATTCGCTATTTCAGTAACCACTCCTGAAAACAAACGATCATCGTATGCATCAATTTTCACATCGGCACTATCTCCTAAATGTATTCTAACTATATCATTTTCATTCACCGTTACCTGTACTTCCATCACATTTAAATTGCTAATTCGCATAATCTCCGTACCCGCCATTTGAGCAGTTCCTACTACACGTTCCCCTTTTTCACTTTTTAAATTTGTAACAATTCCAGATTCCGGAGCATAAATACTAGTTCTACCCAAATTTCGCTTCCCTTCTTCCAATCTAGCTGCAACGCTTTGTACATTATACCGTGTGGCCAAAGTCTGCTTTTGTGTAGCTTCAAAATCCGCCTGCGACACTTCAAATTGGGTGGTGAACGACTCCAACTCTTGAATGCTTATAACGCCTTGAGAGTATAATTTCTTTTGTCTATCTAAGTTCAACTGCTGCTGCTTGTAATTCGCTTTCGCCCGGATCAGTTGAGCTTCGGAGCCTGCCAACGAGGCCTTAGCATTATTAAGATTGGCTTCCAATTGTGACACGGTAGATTCGTATAATTCTGGATTAATTCTGAGCAACAATTGTCCGCGAGTAACACTGTCCCCCTCCTTCACACTCATATCAATAATCTCTCCGCTAACATCGGCTGAAATTTTCACCTCTGTTTCGGGTTGTATCTTGCCTGTAACACTCACAATCTCCGTAATACTCTTTCTCCCTACCGAATCGGTATTTACTTCTATATCCTTTTTACCTCCTTTAAACACAAAGGACAACAAAACGATCAAGCCGATAATGGCCAGAATAATCCACAGTTTTTTCTTGTTTTTCATACTAAAATTATTGAATCACAGACAGATAAAAATCTAAAACAAACGCTCTAAAGTAAAGGTCGTGTTGCGCCGATATTAAATTGAAATTTGCATTGATGTAATTGCTTTCGGCAATTTGTAATTCCACCGCCGTGGCAGCTCCTTCCGAAAATCTTGCTTTTACATAATCTCGGTTTTCTCGTTGCAAGTCCAAATTCGACTGAGAGGTAAGCATTCTACTTCTGGCATTTTTATACGATAAAACTGCTTGATTTATTTCATTCTCTGCATTTTGAACAATTTGCAAACGCGTTAACTCAGCTCGTTTATAAGCAATGGTTGCCGCGGAAATTTGGTTGTGCCCGCGTAACCCAGAATAAATAGGGATACTTAAATTTAGTCCTATGGATTGACCAAAGTTATCTTTTAACTGCTTGGAAAATGCAATTGTTTCGGTATTGTATTCCAATACAGGTGCATACACCGCTTTCATACTTCCAGAAACCCAACCAATTGCCTGGGAATCATTTATAGAAACTCCCGTAATTCGTTTCGCATTATCGGAATATACCGTATTTAAATTCGCTCCAATACTTAAAGTAGGGGCTAAAGCACCTTTTGCAATTGAAATGGACTCTAATGCTGCTGCTTTTCGAAATTGTGCGGCTTTTAAATCCGGACGCTTTACCAATAACGTATCCATTATGGTCATTGGATTAAGTTGATCCAAATAAACTAAATGTTCTTCCGTGGCGGTTAACGATTCTGGAATTGGTGCAAATACTTGCGCATATGGTATCCGCAAAAATTGCTTTAACTGAAGTAAAAATTGAGCTGTAGAATTACGGGCATTGGCCAAGGTGTTGATGTTATTGGCATGTTGTGCCTTGATATTCAACAGAGTACCCTTATTGGCTGCACCTTCTTTAAACAGTACTTCTGTTCTAGCAACTTGAACTAGAGTGATTCCCACGGCTGTTTCCGCTGCTTTTTCTTGTTCCAAGGCTTGCAACCACTGCACATAGGCTTGCGCCGTCTGAAGCAATACTGAATATAATCGAGTATTCTTATCTTCTAGTGCCGCGTTTAATAATAACTGAGATTGTTGTAAGGCATTTCTATTCTGTCCACCGGCATACAATACCCAACTACCTTGTAATTGAAAATTATTACTTCCAATGGTTTTTTGAACAAACTGGTTGGTGAATCGATCTATACTTCTTCCGGATTGATAAAATTGACCAGCATTCCCAGTTATTGATGGTGTTAAATTCAATTTGCTCTGTTGCCAATCTAAGGTAGCTTGTTGCACCGCCAAATCACTGATATTAATATCAATATTTCGAGCTATAGCGGTAGACATTAACGAAAAGAAAGATGCTTCTTGTGCAATTACTCCATTCGAAATTGGCAATGCACTTGCAGCAATCGACGGATAATCCCCCAATTTCACCCACTCTACTAATTTCGATAATTGCTCTGGTGTACTAGGCTTTGATTGGGAATGTAATGGTTTAGTAGCTCCCAAAACCAATAGAATAACCCACGATAAAATCTGATTGTTAGTTTTTACCTGGATTAATCGGTTGAGTATGCTCATCGGGCAAAGGTAATAATTATCAAGGGTTAAGGAACTTTGACCTCCTAAAACTCATCGATTTAAGACATAGAATCATCGACCATTCAATGTATTGATTAATAATACACTTACATTTTGTGGCAACTATCTACTTTTTTAACAGACCTAGACTCGATAAATTTCTGCATTCTGAGTGCACTTCTGCTGCCTGTTAGCGCTGAAATTGCCACTCCCAAATATAAATCAGCATCCCTTACTTGCTTTGTATTTAACAGAGACATTAGGCTATTTGTGCCGATATAAAACCAACCGACCCGCACCATAGCTCCTGCTCTGAAACTGCGATAATCGTATTCCAATGCCAATGGTACAGATACTTCAAAAAAGGGCGTTTCATACCTTGGCGCCACCATCAAAAAACTTTGATAACGTGCATGAATGCTATACCGAGATCGCAAACTTTGAACCCATTGAGTATTGATAAAAAATTGCTTTTTTAGCATATAGTCTACACTAAAAACCAATCGGGTTGGTAATCCAACCATCAATTCTCCTTTTTTTGCCTCCAGTGTACTGAGGTCTGTTTTTAATATATTATCTAATCCAAAAATGGAATAATCCATGCTTAAAAAACGATCTTTTTCGTTTTGCAAATCCCAGACCTGAGGCGCTGCGTTTAATATTTGCCTTGTTTCAGCTTTTCGATATCGGATCGCTCCTATATCCATAACGCTTAATCCGAACTTATAAATGTACTGCTTATGATGACTTCGGTAATATCCATTTTGCTTATAATCAGGCTTGTGATAGACCCAACCAAGTCCAAGGTCCATTCCGGATCCGGAACCACTACCGTTATACGTTCCGTATTTAATATTCGTTTGGTCTAGTATAATTTTCTCTCTTGTTGGGTGCGTAAAATTCATTTCCCCAATTTGAGCATAACCGCCCCCTATACCCCACACACGTTTTGCAGTTATTCCGATCAGCAATTGTTTTTTCCAAATTTGAGGGATAGAATACGATACGTTTATACCTGTACTTACCCAAGAATTAACACTCACCGTTGCCTGTGGTATGGTATACGTCTTATTGGGATTGCTCGCATCAAAATTGAAATACTGATAGGCATTCCTGTTGATGCTCATATCCTTTAAAATAGCATGTGCTAATGGCTCACTGATACCGGATACCCTTGCAGAAACATTCGCATCGGTTAATAATCCTACCGTTACACCCTTTAATTTTAGCATTACTGAAGGTCCATACATTTGAGCTCCCGCAGCTATAAATTTATTATTCCCGTTAATTCGTTCCTTTATCCAATTGGTATCGAACGTGGGATTCCCATTTTCCGTTTTATATTGAGGCGCCATTCCATTATCGATAAATTTATAAGCCGAATAGGGCAAACTCAATTTCAGGTAATTGTTATTCGCGTTCACCCAACCGCCTACAATATTAAAATGTATATCGTACGCCGAATAGGCAGTTAATGCGGGGTTTACTCTGGCAGCATGCACACCTGCGTAATACCCATGTCCCAATGGACCATAATGCTGTGCGTCCAATTGCCCGCAAATCGCAAATACTATGAGCCCTATAATTCTATGCATACCAACTAACCAACTGTATTCATTATCTCCAACGATGATTCAAAGGTAATTGATTGTATTTTACTCTCAATCACTTACGGATCATAACGTACTGACACTGCAAATATTGTCTTTTTTATTAAACTTATAATTCCCGAATCTTAGGATTTGCAATTTTCGCCAATCGTAATTTCCATGTTGTAAAATTTACAAATGAGTATTTGCCTTGATTAATTTTGATTATATTGTTGACATAAAATTGTTAATTTATTTGACAAAAGATGATTTTGCACTTCCATTCATATTTCAGTTTGCGTTACGGGCTAATGAGTCCCGAGGAAATCGTACAACGCTGTGAAGCCGAGTGTATGTCGATGAAAATCAAAATCCCCATCTTACTTGCCGATATCAATACCGTTACCGGTATTCCTAACTTCTTGCGATTAGCAAAAAACACCAAACACATTATACCCCTAGTAGGCGTAGAAATTAGAAACGGCGACGAATTACTCTATACTCTAATAAGCAGAAGTCAATCTGGATTCGCTGCTATGAATCGATTTCTAAGTATCCACCTAACTACCAAATCAAACTTCCCTACTGAGCCACCTCGTTTAGAGGATGTCTATGTGATTGGGAGATATCAACCCAAATCACAAAACTCAATTCAGCCCAACAATTTTACTGCAATAGCCGTAGAAGCGGATTTACTAACCCAGTGGCACTTAAAAACGCAAGGGAAATCTAATCCTAAGTCGGAAACACAACCATCGATACCC
>JBJOFM010000179.1:0-9809 GCA_046048755.1 Bacteroidota bacterium
ATAAATGGCAGCATAATTTTCATTACATGTATGAAAAAGCAAATTTAGATAGCATATTAACAACTACGGATACCATATACGTTATAATTAAATACAATCAAGGTTATTCTACGTACTTTGCCATTGGAATATTTGCAAAAGAATGGGAATACTATTTGTGGTTAAGTGACAATCGTGAATCATTAAAAAAATGTTTTGATACTAACTTTTATAATGATCCTTTACTACTTTTTTTGTTGAAAAGAGAGGATTTGATTAACTTTTCGTATAACGATAAAAATCATTTAACAAAGGAAAGTCGAAACTCAATTTTGATGCTTTGCACAAAAGATTCAAAGGGTGAATTAAAGCGTGAAATTATTTGCAATTGAATGTATGCCGCGCAATTATCAAATGAAAAAATCAATTAGACTTTTCATACTATTCGTATTTGGTTTACCAATCATTGCAAACGGTCAAAACCATTTAGATAAAGGGAAAACAAGTAACTGTCATCTCAAGGATTTATTATGCGATGATAGTTTGTTTAGAATCCGTTATTTATGGAGTATTCGTGATATGTGCAAAGACCAAAGGCTGTTGGAAACGTATACCAAACAGCAAATTGAAAACAGATACAGCTCCACTGAAATGACTTTTAGTACCTATAAATTATTCAATGATTCTGCGGTAGATATTGGCATTTCGGACAGTGCGTTGGTTGTAAGCATGAGCATGTTTGATAATAGTTTTGTTATAAATTTCACGAAGAGAGTGGATGTCGATTTTATCGGATATCAAATTTATTCCAATTCAGTTAGTTTGTATTTTTATATGAATGTAGGTAGTTGTAAGTTGTACTTTAAACATTGGTATGACATGGAATTTAAACAGCATACAGTAACAGAATTCGATCATGGACCATCGAACTAATCTTTTCCTGACCAATTTGTTTCCAGAGGTTATATCATATTGCTATTCCATTGAGAGGTCAATTTATTTTGACGCAGTGGGGTTCGTTTATTCCACATTCTTGATAATCTCAATGTTAGATTGGGGTTAAATTGTCGGAATTCAATTAAATACCGATAAGTTTTTGTCGGAATTCAATAGAATTTAGATAATAATTGTTGTTTTTGGGGTCGGGATGGCGAGATTATTACATGATCTCTGGGGGGCTCAAGTTCAAAGCCATCGCCGCTATGCGGCTCATCGGCATTTTTTATGTGTGCTCTCTCAGACTTTGTTTGGATTTGCCACATAAAAAAAGCCCAACGTGTAGCGTTGGGCTTTTCTTGGTCGGGATGGCGAGATTCGAACTCACGACCCCTTGCACCCCATGCAAGTGCGCTACCGGGCTGCGCTACATCCCGATGTGATAAGAAAAACGGTTAGATTTTTCTAAATCCCGGTGGTTTTGGTAGCATGGGAACGGGTCACCCTTTAAGGGACTGCAAATATAGCGGTTTTTGCAGAATTTACAATTGAATTCGGTGGGGATGGGTGTAAATGTTGAATCGCGATTGGCGTAAAAATCCAACCAAGGTAATCCCCAATTCTTCGGCAAGTTCAATCGCCAATGAGGAAGGAGCACCCACAGCAGCAATGCATCGAATGCCCGCCATTCCTGCCTTTTGAACCAGTTCAAACGAAGCCCTACCGCTTAATAACAGAACATAATTGGTTAGTGGAATACCCGAGTGCGTAGCTTCACCGGAGCCCATGGACTTTGTTGATGGTATTAAAAAACTACCAATGAGTTTGTCTAAAGCGTTGTGCCTGCCCACGTCCTCGCGCAAGGCATGGAGTTTACCATCGGCTGAAAATAATGCGCAGGCATGGATACCCCCGGTGAAATCAAAGGCCGATTGTTGTTTGCGTAGTAGTTCGGGAAATTCTAATAACTGACTCGCTGAAACATTTAAGTTTTCAGGTGGCAAGGCAATTTTACAATGCGTTTTTACTGCGTCGATGGAACTTTTACCACAAACCCCGCAAGACGAGGTGGTGTAAAAATGTCGATCCAACGAACGTTGATCCACCGCATCAAAGTTTCGCAATTCAACGGTTAAGGTATCCCCTAAAGAGGATTCTTGAAAACCCAGAATTTCCGATGCATCGCTGATAATACCTTCGGTGAACAAAAAGCCAGCCGCCAGTTCTTGGTCGTTCCCCGGTGTCCGCATCGTGATGGATAATGCTTTGGAAGATACCGTGGTGGAGGAAGTCACAGCTGATGAAGAAGACGAAATACTAGATGAAGTGGTTGATGAAATATCCGATGAAGTACCAAATGAAGTAGTGGTTGAAATACTAGATGAAGTATTAACTAAAGTATCCGAAATAATTGGGGAAGTATCCGAGTTGCTTGGTATTTCTGAAGTAGTTTCTTTTTTTGGGGTAGGGCCGTCCAATTGCGGTCCGGAGATACGTATTTCTAGCGGTTCTTCCACGGAAACGGAATCCAAAATATCCTCTTTTTTGCCCGTGTTGTACCGTATAATTTCTACCGGTTGAATTCCAAATTTATCGCTCATGCTTGGGATTGTTGAATTAGGAATTTGTTTATTTCTCCTGCCGCCTCCGGGGTGTCGATGCTTTTAATTCGTATCGGTTCATCCATGGTAAGCAGGGTTGGATTCAAAGATTGGAAATATCTTCGGGGGGATGCAGATGGGTATTGGCTATGGAACGAAGAAAAATTCTCCAAATGGGTGGCCGGATAGCAGGTGATTAAGGGTTCTAAATGTCCGTCTTCGGCATTGGCAAATGAAACGATGCTACCGCTGTTTTGGGATTGAACGATTAGCAATTGCAAATCTTCATCGGTTAACGCGGGGTAATCGATTCCCAGTACCAAGACATGGGTAAATTGAGGATTTTGTTTTAAATAATTCCCAACGGTAAAAAAGGCGGTAGCCGGACCGTGATATCCCAAACGATTATCGTCTTCAAGCCACTGTAAGTGGTTAGTGTTGGGAGATATCGGAGCGTTGGACTGCATGCCGGCAACAATTTCTTGCCATTGTTCTTGAGAATGAATGCTTATTGACACCGCATCGCAAATTCCGGCAAGCAGATTAGTTGCAAAAACCCATTGCGGAATTCCATGGTAATTCAGCAGTGCTTTGGGTTGTCCCATGCGTTTGCTATCGCCGCCGCAGAGGAGTATTCCCAAAGTACTGTGTTGATCCATGGTTATTGGTAATAGTGCATTGTTACTTCAAGGCATTTTTGGAGGCTGAATCCGCATCGGCGATGATTTTGTCGGCTTGTGCTTGTGCCTCCGTTAGCAGTTTGTCTGCTTTGGCATTGGCTTCAAGCTCTAGAGCATCGGCTTTTTTATCGGATTCCGTTGCCGTTTTATCCGCAATCTGATAGGCTTTCACTTTCGCGTCTGCTGCTTTCTTTACAGCAATTTGATAGGCTTTATCGGCGGCCAATTTTGCGGCTTTCTTACTTAATGGATCGGTAGCTTTAGCCACGGCAGCATCGGCTTCTTCGCGTGCTTTTTTCAAGGCTTCCGCTTCAATTTTATCCGCTTCTGCTTTTTGCTTACTGGCTAGTGAAGCCCCTTCGGTTCTTATTTTATTGGCTGTTTCTTTAGCAGCAGCACGAATCTTATCGGCTTGCTCTTGTGCGGTCGCTAATAACTTATCGGCTTTTTCGCGGGCCGCAGCAAGGGCCTTGTCGCGTGCATTGTTCAAAACGGGAGCCAGTGCTTCTTTGCCCATGGCTTTCCAGTTTACTTGCATTTTGGGATCCTTCACGGTACCTGTGATAGTGAACGGGAGTTTTTTGCCTTTAGCAATTAACGTTCCACCCAAATCCAATTTTTCATCCAATCCCACTGTACCAGAGAATCGCATTACTGTTTCCTGTGGTAGCTTTACCGATACTGTATCTTTCAATTGAAATTTACCTTCCCGAATAGCGAATGAGGCTTTGGTAGGTACCAACACCATGTTGCTTACCCCCCAATTCAATTTTTTGGATGTCTCCGACAACCACTTAGGAATTTGCATTCGGCCATTTACTAAATCCAATAAACCGTCTGCCGCCATGCTAGCATAATCTACTTCCATGGTTGGGGTTAATTGGGTTGTGAATTGGGTTTGTATGTTTGCTAAGCCATTAATATCGGCCAATATCGGTGCATATTTTTGCACAAAAGCCAACTGGTTTCTGAGGTTGGCAGGATTTAAGTTTAATATTTTAAATCCAAGTCCGGCATTGGGTTTACCGCCTTTTTCATAACTGTAATTCAAGTTACTTAATTCTACGGTAGCGCCGAAAATATCTCCTTTTAGGGGATTAACATTCAATTTTCCATCTTTAACCGTGGCTTTCAAGGCACAGTTGCTGAGTTTGTATTTATCGTACAATAATTTACCCACTTCGGCAGAAAACGCCAAATCTAAATTAGACGGTAATTCCACCGCTTCCATGGGGGTGCTGGCTGCGGTGTCTGTAGCTGCAGGCGTTTCGGATGTAGGCATGGAATTCATCCACTCGTTTAAATCCAAAGAACTACTTCGTACCGATAAATCGCCCTTTAAGGTTTCACCGGCAAACACATAACCCAAGGTATTTTCCAATTTTCCAGCCATGCTGATGGAAGATTTTCCGTAGGATAATTGTAAATCGTTCAACGTAAAAATTTGGGGAGCCGCGGTAATGAGTAAGTTTTTAATAGCCACAGGCAATAAACCTTCTCCGGAGTAATTCATGTCCTGAATACCAAAGGTTCCACCCGCTTTTAAGTCGTTAAATTGTTGTTTCTCCACGCTGGAATAATGCCCATCGAAAAAACAATCGGCCGTAATTTTACCGGATACAGAGGTTTTTTCGTCCAAAGGAATCAGTTGTTTCCAGTTATCCAAGTTCACGGCTAGTTTTAAACTTCCTTTTGCAAATGGATTGCTTACCGGTGTTCGTAGATCTAAGTGAACTTCGATGGGGTCTTTGCCCAATACTGCTTTTAAGGGTTCAACTACAATGTGGGTGTTATCGGGATTACCATCGGTGTTATCCAGTTTGAAATCCAAGAAAATTCCACTGGCCGATGCAGGTAAACCGGGGTATTGGAACCCAGCGTTATCTATTTTGAGTCCTACATGGGTGGTTGGCATTCTCACATCGTCCATGATTCCTTTCATGGTAAATGCGAGTGCCATTTTACCCGACGCCTTTACACTGCCAAAATCTTTGGTGTAGCAGCCGGGTACGATGCTGAGAAACGACTTAAAATCGGAGGATGGCGTGGAGATATCGATATCCATGTCCATATCTTTTTCGCGTAATTCCACCCAACCTTTGGCTTTCAATGGCAATTCGTTGATGGACAAATTATTATCGGCAAAGCCAAATTTCATTTTCTTTAAGTCCATGTCGATGTTTGTGTTACCCTTGATCGCGGCTTTAGAAAGCAAGGTCATTCCTCCAAACGACATACTGGTTCGATCGATGCTTAAATCGTTAAAAAGAGTAAATATATCTTTTTCGAAATCACCGGATGAATTAAGATTTAGTCCATCACAAATCAAGTCCAAATCCATGGAGTGATCTGTGTAACGGATATAGGCATTGTCTAAGGCTAATTGTTTGATTTTTAAGGAAAGGGGTTCGCCCTGGGCGGTATCAATCGGTGCCTGAGCAGTGGTATCAACCTTTGCAATATCGAAGTTCGCGGCACCGCTTTTCAAGAATATAATGTGTGAACGGGTTTCATTCAGGTAGATTTTCCGTATGTTGAGGGTTTCGCCACTGAGAACGCTTTGGATGTCTACCACCAAACGAATATTCTTGGAGGCCAGCAGGGTGTCGTTGGCAAACGAATCGATACCCACAATGCTTACATCGTCAATTCCAACGGAAAGGTTGGGAAAATTTCTAAGCAGGGAAAGGGATACATCGTGGTTAAATCCCACTTTTGCATTGAGGGATTGGTTAACTGCTTGGTCTACTTTTTCAACGATTTTACCTTTAAATGCGAAGGGTAAAATGAGAAGTAATGCGAGGATAGACACCAACGCGATTCCGATGCCTTTAAGCCATTTTTTCATAGTTCAACGATAATTGCAAAATAACGCAAAGCCGTTGACTTTCATTACTAATTTCGGATATTTTCCGTTGAGATAGCCTTTTGTTGGACGAACGTTTTAGCCCTTAGTATAGCATTTTCTCTTATATCGATATAAAACAGATTGATATCTCCGGAATGAAAATTGGATGTACGGTATAAAAAGGCTCCTGGAAACTTCGGTTTGGTAATCCACAAAAGTCCACCAAATACTTGCGCATCACATATTTGAGGATAAACTTTACCAAAGGGTTTTAAGACAGCACCCCGATGCATTTCTTTGGGGCAATGATGTCCTCTTTTGGGAAGCGGAGGATCGGAATTAATTGTAGGTTGTTGATCAATGGAATTAGGAGACTCTACGGAATTGGAATCCAGCGTATTTTTATCTCCAACGGCTGGGGTAGGATTCTGCGGAATACTTACAGTTAAACTATCGTCAAATTTCCAAGTTATTGGATTCACACAAACTGCATTATTCAAGCCATTAAAATAGTTTGTGGGTATGAAATTGCGTTCATAGGTGCTCCAACTGGTGAAACAACCGATGGAATTGGGTTCTTGGCAAACAGGCAGTCCAATCAGTGAATCTTTAGGGACAGCCATTCCAGGAAGGTAAGCCACTACCAATTGTTGTTGCAATGCGGTTCCAATTATTCGGTATTTAAGCAATCGTGCAGCGTGAATTGTTCCTTGAGAGTGGGAAGCAATGATGAACGGTCTGCCGTCATTTAAGTGTTCGATGTAATAAGAAAAAGCAGCATCGATATCGCTGTACGCCACATTAAGTGCCGCCTGTTTATCGTCTAGATGCTGGGTAAGAAACACGGAATAATGCGCTTGTCTATATCGAGGAACATACAATTTACCTGCTCCATTAAAAGCGGTAGCTTGAAATTTCGTGGCTACTTCATCAATCTCCTTGTTCAGTTTCGGATCGTTCAAATCGTGATTCCATTTGTAAACCGTAGTTGGTTTTTCCCCGTACAAGGTTGGATGAATGTAAAATACATCTACCTCGGCATGTTCCTGATTGTCTGTGTATCCGTTGGGTACTAAATCGCCGAAATCTTTGCGAAAGGGAAGGGCGCTCCAATTTTCTTCCATATTATATCTGGGAGCCGGGGGAATAGGGCTTTCATGAAATCGCGTAGGAATGATGTAATGCTGAGCATCGGCGAAATAAGAAAGCAAAGAAACAAAGAGCAAACCCACAGTGAGAATGAATTTTTGTAATCGATTTAAAATGGAGGAAAAATGGGTTTGGAGCATATCAACGTTGAAAGTGAAACAAAGGTAGGGGGAGCATTGTTTTTTTGCTATATTCGTTGAAATTTCGTATATTATGATATCTTTATTACAAACACATCCTGCCTATACAGGCACCGTTCATTTGCACAATTTCTTGCGTTGGGTAATCATTATTGCATTGATTTTGTCATTGATTAATGCTTTTAAAGGTAAGAACGGGAAGGAAACGTTGGTATTGTTGATCAGCTCCCATGTGATGCTGTTGTTGGGATTGGTACAGTGGTTTGTAGGGGATTGGGGTTTGAAACAAATTAAAAGTATGGGAATGGGCGGAGCCATGAAAAATCCGGTAATACGATTTTTCTCGGTTGAGCACGCATTAATGATGATTATAGCCATTGTTTTGATAACTGTAGGGCATCGTGCTGCCAAAACCAATCAACCCAATACAAAATGGTTTTTTGTTGCTGCCTTGGTTATCATTTTGTTAATGACTCCTTGGCCTTGGCGTGAAGCAGGTCGTGGATTGTTCCCAGGAATGCACTAATCCGAAAATTTGTCAGCCTCTCTCCGGACAGCATGTCGGTAAATTCCGTCTGTTGGTGGAATTGTATACTTTTTGATTAGCAGCCAATCAATAGATTGATATAAATTTCGTTTAACCTTTATCGATTCAAAAATTCATGGAAAAGAACAGTAGAAAATTCGTTTTAAGCATTGCATTTGTAGGGGTATTTTCTGGTTTTTTAGGTGCTTGGGTTTTCACCCGTTTGGACAGGCAGCCTTCCAACGGTATACAGGTAGCGGAATCCGATAGTAGATCTAGATCCTCGGTTTTTAATACGGCCAATGGCGCGGGTGCTCCCGAGGGATTTGAGGATGCTTCGGCTGTTTCTACTCCCTCTGTTGTTTTTATTAAGACAGTGAGTACCGTGGAATATAGCAGTCCGTTTGGATTGTTTTGGGATTTCGATCCCTTTGGTAGTAGGGGACAGGCATCGTCAACGGGAAGCGGAGTAATTGTAAGTGCGGACGGTTATGTAGTAACCAACAATCACGT
The DNA here is from genome assembly GCA_046048755.1 of Bacteroidota bacterium. Taxonomy (GTDB): domain Bacteria; phylum Bacteroidota; class Bacteroidia; order NS11-12g; family UBA955; genus JAGKXC01. The sequence continues at coordinate 8,373 of JBJOFM010000179.1, forward strand.
TATTCAAGGAGCCAATTCAATAACGGTGGTTTTGAACAAACCCAAGAAAGAGTACATTGCCAAAGTGGTAGGGACCGATCCATCCAGCGATTTAGCGGTATTGAAAATAGAGGCTACGGCATTACCGGCAATTACATTTGCCAATAGCGATGAAGTTAGAGTTGGCGAATGGGTTTTGGCCGTTGGCAATCCCTTCAATCTTACCAGTACGGTTACCGCGGGCATAGTAAGTGCCAAAGGACGAAATATCAATATTGTTAAAAATCAATTTCCCATCGAGAGTTTTATTCAGACCGATGCGGCTATTAACCCGGGGAATTCGGGCGGTGCCTTGGTGAATACCAAAGGCCAATTGGTGGGTATCAATACCGCCATTCAAAGCAATACAGGGAGTTACACGGGATATGGCTTTGCGATTCCTGCGAATATTGTTCGAAAGGTGGTGCAAGATTTAATGGATAAGGGTGAGGTACTACGTGCGTTTTCGGGAATGCAAGTGGTAGAGGTATCATCCGAAGAACTTAAATCCTTAGGGTTAGAAACCAATGCAGTAAAAGTTTTGGAATTGACCGAAGGAGGTCCGGCAGAAAAATCAGGAATCAATCAAGGCGATATATTAGTGAGTATAGGAGGATTGAAAATTGATGGTAAGCCGATGTTTGATGAGCACTTGGCATATAAACGACCTGGAGAAAATGTTGTGCTGGGGGTTTTGAAAAACGGTAAAGAAAATAAGGTTTCATTGGTGTTGATTAATAAATCCGAGAACACAGCCTTGTTAATGAAAGGTGCTGTTAATAGTAAATTATTAGGAGCGGATTTTCAGCCTTTGTCAACCGCTGATTTAAAAAAGTACGGGTTAAATTCTGGTATACGGTTATTGAATATACAACGGGGTAAATTCATTTCTCAAATGGGTTTAGGCGAAGGGTTTATAGTAATCAAATTCAATGGAAAAGTGTATTCCGAGCCAGAGGATTTAATTACAGTCATGGAAAGTGCCCGTGGCAGAATTGAAGTGGTTGGAAAGGATAGAAACGGTAATAATCAGAATTACTCGTTTTACGGGTATTAATACGAATTTTAAACGACGGCCTGACGAATGCGAATCAATTTATCCAATAAATCGGGTAATTGAGCAAGAGGTAACATGTTCGCTCCGTCGCTTTTTGCCTGACTTGGATCTGGATGGGTTTCAATGAATAATCCGTCACAACCTACCGCTATGGCGGCTTTTGCGATGGTTTCGATTAGTTCCGGTTTGCCCCCAGTAACTCCAGAACTTTGGTTGGGTTGTTGCAAAGAATGGGTGATGTCCATAACAACAGGAACACGATTCTTTTGCATTTCGGGAATATTACGGAAATCAACAATCATATCGCCGTAACCAAACATGTTCCCGCGATCGGTTAAAATCACATTTTCGTTCCCAGAATC
>JBJOFM010000180.1:0-2971 GCA_046048755.1 Bacteroidota bacterium
GGCGATATGTGTGGATTCAAAAAACCGGATGATCATAGCACAAATTTAGTCAATCCACATGGGTAAAAATCCACCAGCAATGAACAAAAATATCTATATAGATAATTTATAAGCTGAACGAAAAATCTATGGTGCGAAGAAAAATACAATGCTAGATTAAATAGGCTTTTAAGTAAAGCTAAAAAATATACAATTTTTAATAAGTAGTCAGTAGGCAATTAAAACCGGGGGGTAACAATGCCAAATAAAAAAGGAGGCCGTAAAACGACCTCCCTATTATGAAAAAATTTACTCTTTTGCTTGTTATTTCTTGGCGTAACGCTTCATGAACTTGTCGATACGTCCTGCAGTATCTACCAAGTTCTGCTTACCCGTATAGAAAGGGTGCGATTGTGAAGAAATCTCCAACTTGTACAAAGGATATTCGTTACCATCTTCCCACTTGATGGTCTCTTTAGTATCTACACAACTGTGGGTAAGGAAAGTATAGTCGCAGCTCATGTCTTTGAACACAACTTTACGGTAGGTCTTAGGATGAATATCAGGTTTCATACAAAAAATGCGTTTTTAAGGGGTGCAAAGATAGGAATAAAAATTAGTATTTCAAATGAAAATTGGAAAAAATGAAGAGTGTGTTGAATTTGCGGTGAACCTAATTTGCGGCTAACCAAATCAGAGGGCATTATAATGATCGTTAACCTAAATCATCGAATCAATCAATTCCCTAGATCGTCCGTTCGTTTATCATCGCCTGGACTGTTTTTGGTTTTTTTCGTACACTGTAAGATACTTTCATCAAAACCCTCAGGCGGACTTAAGGCTTCGGAGCTAACCCCGGTGCTTTTGTCTTTCAGTGCTTCTTTCATGAAGTAGCCGTAGATGGGAAGTGCCATGACGGAACCTTGACCTAATAAGCCTCCACGAATTCTAACACTGGGATCATCGGCACCCACCCAAGTAGCACAAACCAAATTTTTGGTTAATCCCATGAACCAACCGTCTGCAGAGCCTTGGGTAGTTCCTGTTTTGCCGGCAACATGTCCTTCCAATGCGAAATCTGCACCGCGGAGCCTAGACCCCGTACCGCCGTTCACAACGTTTTCCAACATGCGGAACATCATGTACGCTTTTTGTGCACTTAATACCTGATCCGTTGCTGGATTATTAAATTCTTGAAGCACGTTGCCGTTTTTATCTTCGATTCGGAGCAGGAAGGTAGGTTCAATCCATAATCCGTTATTTGCAAAAGCACTGTAGGCTGATGCCATTTCAAATGGGCTCAACTCCATGGTTCCCAAACAAATGGAAGGAACTTTTGGGATACGGTTTTCTTCGATACCTACACGTTCAGCAAATTTCACCACGATTTCCGGTGCGTCTTCGCCCAAACTCTTCATGATTTGAGCTGTAATTAGGTTGTCCGATAATGCCAACCCTTTACTCATCGTCCATCGACCTCCAGATTTGCCATCGGCGTTTCTAGGCGACCATTCTTCTCCCCCCGAATAAAACACCGTACGTTCGCGGTCAAATTCCGTGCACGGGGTGAATTGATTAATATCGATGGCAGTTGCATACACGATGGGCTTAAAGGTTGATCCCACTTGTCGGCGAGCATTTCGATTTACGTGATCGTACTTGAAATATTTGTGATTAACACCGCCTACCCATGCTTTCACGTGTCCAGACTCTGGTTCCACCGCAATAAATCCCGCTTGAAGTATCTTTTTGATGTACGCCATACTGTCATACACCGACATCACCGTATCCAAATCGCCTTTCCAAGAAAAAACTGTCATCCGTATCGGCTTTTTCAACTCGGCGAAAATTTTAGTGCTGTCATCACCCAATTGTTCTTGCAAACCTTTGTAACGCTCCGTTCTTTTCAATGCATTTTCAATAAATCCTGGAATTACAGCATAGTTCGTGATGTATCGCCAAGGTTTTTCTTTGCCCCAGGAAGTGTAAAATTGCTTCTGCAATTTAGGCATGTGTGTTCTTACCGCTGTTTCAGCATATTGCTGGAGTTTAGGATTTAACGTAGTGTAGATTTTTAAACCACTTCGGTACAAATCTACCCCGTGTTCTTTGCACCATGGTTTCAAATATTCTCCTAAATAATACTTAAAATAGGGTGCCATTCCGTCCATTTCGGCCGAACGATAATTCAATACGATTTTTTTATTCTTCAATAGTTCGGTACTATCGTCTGTTAAAAATCCGTATTTGTTCATCTGCTCCAACACCGTGTTTCTTCTTTGTAACGATTTGTCGGGATTGAATTTAGGGTTATAACGATGGTTAGCCTTCAGCATTCCAATCAAAACTGCTGCCTCTTCTATTTCCAAATTCAGTGGTTTTTTATTGAAAAACTCCTTGGATGCCGCCTCAATTCCAAACGATATTCCCGAAAATGGAACCGTATTGAGGTACATGGTAATGATTTCATCCTTGGTGTATCGGCGCTCCAATTCTACCGCAATTACCCATTCTTTGATTTTCTGTAGTACCATGAGGAATTTATTCTTGGGTTTGTTAAACCGATAAAATAAATTTTCACTTAATTGTTGGGTGAGGGTACTCGCCCCGCCGTCCTGTCCTAAGGCCATAACTGCGCGAATGGTTCCTCGAACATCAATTCCAGAATGTTTTCGAAATCGCACATCCTCCGTTGCTTCTAATGCTTGAAATACACAGGGTGCAATGTCTTTGTGTGAGGTGTTGATGCGATTTTCTAAATAGAACGAGCCCATTAACGAGCCGTCATCACCGATAATCTCAGAACTTAAGGCATTTTTTGGGTTTTCTAAATCTTCTACATCCGGCATTTCGCCCAATGCTCCCAACGTAGCTAATAAGAAAATTAAAAAAACTGCAGCCGTGCCGCCGAACATAATTTTCCAGAACAATGGAATGAATGAAAATTCGGAGTTTTTGCCCTTGGTCATAGGAATAATATGCGAATATAAGC